>NZ_JARAVK010000024.1:0-57456 GCF_033792765.1 Streptomyces sp. PA03-6a
CTTTTTTTGTGGGGGTGTGAATTTTTTTTAAGGGACCGGTCCCGGCCGGGCTTAGCGACGGCCTCCCGGGCGAAGAGGACCCGGGGGCCCGCCCCGGGATCCGGGGCGGGCCCGCGGCTACTCGTCCGCCGGGGAGCCGTCGCGTACGCCGAGCAGGACGCAGTCGCGCCCGTCCTCCTCGGTCAGGTGGACCTTGACGGTCTCGCGCAGCGAGGTGGGGATGTTCTTGC
Organism: Streptomyces sp. PA03-6a; assembly: GCF_033792765.1. Taxonomy (NCBI): domain Bacteria; kingdom Bacillati; phylum Actinomycetota; class Actinomycetes; order Kitasatosporales; family Streptomycetaceae; genus Streptomyces; species Streptomyces sp. PA03-6a. The sequence continues at coordinate 231 of NZ_JARAVK010000024.1, forward strand.
CGACGTAGTCGGCCCTGATGGGCAGCTCGCGGTGGCCGCGGTCGACCAGGACGGCCAGCTGCACGGCGCGGGGGCGGCCGATGTCGCCCAGCGCGTCGAGGGCGGCGCGGATCGTGCGGCCGGAGAAGAGCACGTCGTCGACGAGGACGACCAGCCGGCCGTCCACCCCGTCGGCCGGGATCTCGGTGCGGGCGAGCGCGCGCGCCGGGCCGAGCCGCAGGTCGTCGCGGTACATGGTGATGTCGAGCGAGCCGACCGGGATTTTGCCGCCGGTGATGCCGTCGAGCTTGTCGGCGAGCCTGCGGGCCAGATGGACGCCGCGGGTGGGGATGCCGAGGAGAACCACGTCGTCCGCGCCCTTGGCACGTTCGACGATCTCGTGCGCGATGCGGGTCAGCACCCGCGCGATGTCCGGGGCCTCGAGGACGGGCCGGACCGGATCGGAACCGATGACGGTCATGGAAAGGGGACCTCCTTCCCCGCCTCACTGGACGGGCCTTAAAGGACGCCAAAACGTACGCGTCAACCGTATCAGGCACCCTGGCGTGCTCCCTGGCGGGGCCTGGCGGCCGCCTGGCGCGGCTCTCGGGGCGGGTCCGCCACCCGTACCACGATCGACTGCGGATCCCGGCCGAAAGGCCGGTGACCGGCCATTCCTCGCTCTTCCGGGGGACCGGTGTGGACCATTCGGCTTGACGGATTCCAATTACGCTGCGTAACCTCACAGTGAGTTACTGAGTTTCCGTCCGGGGAGCCATATGTCCAGCGATTACGCCAAGCAGCTCGGAGCGAAGCTCCGCGCCATCCGCACACAGCAGGGACTCTCCCTCCACGGTGTCGAGGAGAAGTCCCAGGGCCGCTGGAAGGCCGTGGTGGTCGGTTCCTACGAGCGCGGCGACCGCGCCGTGACCGTGCAGCGCCTCGCCGAGCTCGCCGACTTCTACGGCGTTCCGGTCCAGGAGCTGCTGCCCGGTTCCGCGCCCGGCGGTGCCGCCGAGCCGCCGCCGAAGCTCGTCCTCGACCTCGAGCGACTGAGCCAGGTGCCGTCCGACAAGGCCGGTCCGCTGCAGCGCTACGCCGCGACCATCCAGAGCCAGCGCGGCGACTACAACGGCAAGGTGCTGTCGATCCGCCAGGACGACCTGCGCACCCTCGCCGTCATCTACGACCAGTCGCCCTCGGTCCTGACCGAGCAGCTGATCAGCTGGGGCGTCCTCGACGCGGACGCACGGCGCGCGGTGCAGCACGAGGAGGGCTGACGCCCTCGGGAAGCAGAAACGTCCCGCCCCTTGGGCGCGGCCGCCAGGCCGCGTCCGAGGGGCGGGAGAGGTTGCGCCCTCCGCCGCTCTCCCCGCCGCCCGCCCCGGCACGGCGCGCCGTGCGCCGGCCGAACACGCCACGGGCCCGGAACGGCGGCGTTCCGGGCCCGGTGGGCGGTGTCGGGGGCTAGTCCTCCCGGAGGCTGGGCTTCAGCTCCTTGAGACGGGCCAGCAGGCCGTTCACGAACGAGGGCGACTCCTCGGTGGAGAACTCCTTGGCCAGCTGCACGGCCTCGTCCAGGACGACGGCGTCGGGGACGTCGTCCTCCCAGATCAGCTCGTAGGCGCCGAGCCGCAGGATGTTCCGGTCGGTCACCGGCATCCGGTCGAGGGTCCAGCCCACGGCGTGCTTCGACAGCAGTTCGTCGATGCGCCTCGCCCGTTCGGCGTAGCCCTCGATGAGCTGCATCGTGTATTCGCTGACCGGCGGCTGCCGGTCGTCGGTCCGGGCGAGCCTGATCCAGTCCGCCATGGCGGTCTTGGGGCTGACACCCCGCTGCTCCGCCTCGAAGAGGATCTGGAAGGCGCGCTTGCGGGCCTTGTTACGAGCAGCCACGGTTAGCTGGTCACCCGGCCGAGGTACTCACCCGAGCGGGTGTCGACCTTGATCTTCTCACCGGTGGTGATGAAGAGCGGGACGCCGATCTCGTAGCCGGTCTCCAGCTTGGCGGGCTTGGTGCCGCCGGTGGAGCGGTCGCCCTGGACGCCGGGCTCGGTGTACTCGATGACCAGCTCGACGGCGGCCGGGAGCTCGATGTAGAGCGGGGAACCCTCGTACATGGCGACGACGGCCTCGAAGCCCTCCAGGAGGAAGTGGGCGGCGTCGCCGACGACCTCGGGGGTGATGTAGATCTGGTCGTACGTGTCCATGTCCATGAACACGAAGCTCTCGCCGTCCTTGTAGGAGAACTGCATCCCGCGCTTGTCGACGTTGGCCGTCTCGACCTTCACGCCGGCGTTGAAGGTCTTGTCGACGACCTTTCCGGAGAGCACGTTCTTGAGCTTCGTACGGACGAAGGCGGGGCCCTTGCCGGGCTTGACGTGCTGGAACTCGACGACGGACCAGAGCTGGCCGCCGTCGAGCTTGAGCACGAGGCCGTTCTTGAGGTCGTTCGTGGTGGCCACGGTTGCGGAATCTCCTGCACTGCTGCTTCGGGGACCCGGAGCCGCGGCCGCCCTCTACAGGGCGAGCAGCTCCTTGGTCGTGATGGTGAGTAGCTCGGGCCCGCCGTCCGTCGGTGGACGCACGACGAGTGTGTCGTCGATGCGGACACCGCCACGGCCCGGGATGTGGACTCCCGGTTCGACGGTGACCGGCACGCAAGCGTCCAGTTTACCCATGGCCGAGGGGGACAACCGCGGGTCCTCGCCGATCTCCAGTCCGACGCCATGTCCGGTGGACTCCCCCAGGGCCTCGCCGTGGCCCCCGGACTCCAGTACGTGGCGTGCGGCGTGGTCCACGTCGCGGCAGGCGGCGCCGGGTGCGAGGGCCTCGCGGCCGGCCCGCTGGGCCGCGAAGACCAGGTCGTACAGCTCGATCTGCCAGTCCGCGGGCGAGGTGCCGATGACGAAGGTGCGCCCCACCTCACAGCGGTAGCCGCGGTAGCAGGCGCCCAGGCACACGGTGAGGAAGTCGCCCTCCTCGACCCGCCGGTCGGTGGGCAGGTGGCGTGCCGCACCCGAATGGGGGCCGGTGCCCACGCAGGTGGGGAAGGCCGGGCCGTCGGCCCCGTGGTCGATGAGGCGGCGCTCCAGCTCCAGGGCGAGGTGGCGTTCGGTGCGGCCCACCAGGATCGACTCCAGGAGCTCGCTGAGCGCCTGGTCGGCGATCTCGGCGGCGATCCGCAGCGCGGAGATCTCCTGCTCGTCCTTGACCAGGCGGAGCTGCTCCACGGCCGAGCCGAGGTCGGACAGGCGCACGCCCGGCGCGGCGCTGCCGACGGCGCGGTGCCGCGCGACGGTGAGGTGGTGCTCCTCGACCGCCAGGGCCTCCGCCTTGCGGTCCGCGGCCAGCGCGGCGGCGGTGACCGCCGGGTCGCCTTCGGGGCCGGACAGGACGACGGCCCGCACGTCGTCCGGGAGCCGGCCCTCGGCCAGGTCGCCGGACGGGTGACGGTGGTGGACCAGCACGTCCTCGGGACCCGGCCCCACGAGCAGCACGGTCCCCGGCGGGGCGCAGCCCGTCAGGTAGCGGACGTTGGCGGGACGCGAGACGAGCGCCGCCGCCGATCCGGCCGCCGCGCAGCGGTCCCGGAGACGTTCCCTGCGGGCAGCGTGCACCTCGGACATGTGGCGAGCGTACGTCGCGGGCCGCCGGTCGGCCTGTCGAGAGCCGCCGGGCGGTGACTACCAGGCGGCTACCAGGCGGGCGGGCCCTGGAGGCTGCGGGTGACGACGCCGTCGAGCGCGGCGGCGGCCGCAGCGACGTCCAGGTGGGAGTTGTCGATGATGGGCAGGCCCGAGCCGTACCAGCCGGCCATGCGGCCGTGGATGCGGGCGACCTCCTCGTCCGACAGGCGCCGGTTGCCGCTGCGCTGGGCGTTGCGGGCCAGCACGACGTCGAGGCCGGGGAGGAGCACGACGGGCAGCAGACCGGGCCCCACGTGCCGCTTCCAGCCGCCGAGGCCGACGACCGGGCGGTCGGGGAAGACCGCGTCGTCGATGATGCAGGAGATGCCGTTCGCCAGGAAGTTGCGGGCCGCGAAGCCGCAGGTGCGGCGGGCGAGGCGGTACTGCGCCTCGGAGTGGTCGTTCCAGCCGGACTGCGGGTCGGCGAAGCCGGAGCGGACCCACTCGCGGACGTCGTCCAGGCTGATGTGGGCGGTCGGTACGCCCCGGTGGTCGGCCCAGTGCCGGGCGATGGTCGTCTTGCCCGCGCCGGCCGCGCCGATCAGCAGGACCGCGACGGGGCCGTGCGTGGAGCCCGTGAACGGCGCGCCGCCGCCGGCCGCGGGCTGCGGGGGCGGCTGGACCGGGTGCTGGACGGGGGCTCCCTGGGCCATCGGGAAGTGGCCGGTGGTGCCCGGGGGCTGCGGCGGCGGCCCTGGCTGCCCGGCCTGCTGCCCACCGTGCGGCGGTGGCAGCGGCGCACCCACGGCATGCTGCATCGACGCCACTCCGTCCGTACAAGAGCTTTCAGGTTCGACCGAACGGTACCGTCAACGGCCGCAGTTGTGTGAACGGCCGGGCAGCCCACGGGGTGCCCGGCCGTTCGGGATCCGCCGTCCCGTGCGTGTGCGGGCCTACTTGGAGATCTCCGCGTAGGCGGCGAGGAGCACCCCGGGGTCGGGGGCCTCCAGGACGGTCGGCTTGGCGAGGCCGTCCAGCACGATGAAGCGCAGCCGGTCGGCGCGCGACTTCTTGTCCACCTTCATCGTCTCCAGCAGCCGCGGCCACTGGTCGCCGCGGTAGGTCAGCGGCAGGCCGACGGACTCCAGCACGGAGCGGTGGCGGTCGGCGGTGGCGTCGTCCAGACGGCCGGCCAGGCGGCCGAGTTCGGCGGCGAACACCATGCCGATGGAGACGGCCGCGCCGTGCCGCCAGTTGTAGCGCTCGTTCTTCTCGATGGCGTGGCCGAGGGTGTGGCCGTAGTTGAGGATCTCGCGCAGGCCCGACTCCTTGAGGTCCGCGGAGACCACCACGGCCTTGACGCGGATGGCACGCTCGAGGAGCTCGGCGGTGTGCGGGCCGTCGGGGCCGCGGGCGGCGGCCGGGTCCTGCTCGATCAGGTCCAGGATCACGGGGTCGGCGATGAAGCCGGCCTTGATGATCTCGGCGAGGCCGCTGACGTAGTCGTTGACCGGCAGCGACTCCAGCGCCGCGAGGTCGCACAGCACCCCGGCGGGCGGGTGGAAGGCGCCGACGAGGTTCTTGCCCTCGGCGGTGTTGATGCCGGTCTTGCCGCCGACCGCGGCGTCCACCATCCCGAGCACGGTGGTCGGCACCGCGACCCAGCGGACCCCGCGCAGCCACGTCGCCGCGACGAACCCGGCGAGGTCGGTGGTGGCACCGCCGCCGACGCCGACGATGACATCCGTACGGGTGAATCCCGACTGCCCGAGCGCCCGCCAGCAGTACGCCGCGACCTCGGTGGTCTTGGCCTCCTCGGCGTTGGGCACCTGGATGGCGACGGCCTCGTAGCCCTGCTCCGCCAGGTCCTCGCGCAGCGCCTGGCCGGTGGCCTCCAGGGCCTCGGGGTGGATGACGGCGACCCGCACCGCCTTGTCGCCGATCAGGCCCGGCAGCTCGCCGAGCAGCTGCCGGCCGACCAGCACCTCGTACGGCTCGGTGCCCGCACTGCCCCCGACCTGGATGCGGATGGGGGCGTGGGCGGCGTGCTCCGTCATGCGTTCTTCAGCTCCAGTGCGTCCAGGACGGCGTCCGCGACGTCCTCGGGGGTCCGGCCCTCCGTGCTGACCACGGCGCGGGCGACCTCGGTGTACAGCGGGCGGCGGGCCTCCATCAGCTCGCGCCACTGCCGCCGCGGGTTGACGGCGAGCAGGGGGCGGGCGGTGTCGAGGCCGACGCGCTTGACCGCTTCGGCGACGTCCATGTCGAGGAAGACCACGGGCAGCCCGGCGAGCAGCTTGCGGGTCTCCTCGTCGAGGATCGAGCCGCCGCCGAGCGCGAGCACGCCCTGGTGCTCGGCGAGCGCGACGCGGACGGCCCCGGCCTCCAGCGCGCGGAAGTGCTCCTCGCCGTCCTCGACGAAGATGTCCGCGATCGGCCGGCCCTCGGCCTCGACGATGTCGGCGTCGGTGTCGCGGCAGGTCGTGCCCAGCCGCAGGGCGAGCAGCTCGCCGACGGTGCTCTTGCCGACCCCCATCGGGCCGACCAGGACGACGACCGGGCCGCTCATCGGATCACCAGGTTGTCGAGGTAGCCGCGCACGTTGCGGCGGGTCTCGGTGACGCTGTCGCCGCCGAACTTCTCCGCGACCGCGTCGGCCAGGACCAGGGCGACCATCGCCTCGGCGACGATGCCCGCGGCCGGGACGGCGCAGACGTCGGAACGCTGGTGGTGGGCCTGGGTGGCCTCGCCGGTGGTCACGTCCACGGTGGCCAGGGCACGCGGCACGGTGGCGATGGGCTTCATCGCGGCCCGCACCCGCAGCAGCTCGCCGGTGCTCAGGCCGCCCTCGGTGCCGCCGGAACGGCCCGTGGAGCGGCGGATGCCGTCCTGGGTGGCGACGATCTCGTCGTGCGCCTTGGAGCCGGGGACGCGGGCGAGCTCGAAGCCGTCGCCGACCTCGACGCCCTTGATGGCCTGGATGCCCATGAGGGCGGCGGCCAGCCGGGCGTCCAGCCGGCGGTCCCAGTGCACGTGACTGCCGAGGCCGACGGGCACGCCGTAGGCGAGCACCTCGACGACGCCGCCGAGCGTGTCGCCGTCCTTGTGGGCCTGGTCGATCTCGGCGACCATCCGCTTGCTCGCGTCGGCGTCCAGGCAGCGCACGGGGTCGGCGTCGAGCCTGTCGACGTCGGCGGGGGTGGGGTACACACCGTACGGGGCCTTGGCCGAGGCGAGCTCCACCACGTGGGAGACGATCTCGATGCCCGCCGTCTCCTTGAGGTAGGAGCGGGCCACGGCGCCGAGTGCGACTCGGGCCGCGGTCTCGCGGGCGGAGGCGCGCTCCAGGATCGGCCGGGCCTCGTCGAAGCCGTACTTCTGCATGCCGGCGAGGTCGGCGTGGCCGGGGCGGGGCCGGGTCAGCGGGGCGTTGCGGGCGAGCCCGCCGAGGACCTCGGGGTCGACCGGGTCGGCCGCCATGACCTGCTCCCACTTGGGCCACTCGGTGTTCCCCACCATGACCGCGACCGGGGAGCCCAGGGTGAGCCCGTGGCGCACGCCGCCGAGGAAGGTGACCTGGTCCTGCTCGAACTTCATCCGGGCACCGCGGCCGTAGCCGAGCCGCCGCCGGGCGAGGTGGTCCGCCACCATCTCGGTGGTGATCGGCACACCGGAGGGCAGACCCTCCAGCGTCGCGACGAGTGCGGGGCCGTGCGACTCCCCCGCGGTCAGCCAGCGCAACCTGCTCAACGGTGCTCGCTCCTTCATCATCGCCCGGACCGCGGCGAGGCGGACCGGACCATCCGTGCGTAAACCGATCCTTTCACGTCCCGCGGCGAAGGCGGGGCGCGGTCCGCTGGGCGGACAGCGGCGTGGACACCTGCGGACCGGTCAGGGGCGGTGCAGCGCCGCCTCGCCGGCCGCCCGCATGGCCGCCAGGGGGGCCGGCTTGCACCCGGTCATCAGCTCCACCTGCAGCACCGCCTGGTGCACCAGCAGGTCGAGTCCGCCGACGACGGCCCCGCCCCGCTCCGCCCAGGCCGACGCCAAGGTGGTGGGCCAGGGGTCGTACAGCACGTCGAAGAGCGTGCCGGGCCGCTCGGGCACGGCGGCGGCGAGCACGTCGGCGGTGCCGGCCGGCGTCGTGGAGATCACCAGGGGCGCGGTCAGGGCCTGCTCGGCGTCCTCCCAGGGGGCCGTCCGCACGGTCACGCCGAGCCGCTCGCCCCACTGCCGCATCTCGCCGGCGCGGGTGTCGCTGCGCACGTACGCGGTGACCTCGCCGTCGCAGATCTGCGCCAGCGCGGCCAGCGCGGACGACGCGGTGGCCCCGGCGCCGAGCACGGCGGCGGAGCCGACACGTCCGACGCCCCGCTCGTGCAGGGCCGCCACCATCCCGGGGATGTCGGTGTTGTCGCCCCGCCGGCGTCCGTCCTCGGTGAGCACCAGCGTGTTGACGGCCTCGACGGCCGAGGCGGTGTCGCTGACCTCGTCCAGCAGCGGGATGACCGCCCGCTTGAGCGGCATGGTCAGCGACAGCCCGGCCCAGCGTCCGCCGCCTGGCAGTTCGCCCAGCCGGGCCAGGAAGCCGGGCAGCGCGGCCTCGTCGACCTCGAAGCGGTCGTACGTCCAGTCGGCCAGCCCCAGTTCCGCGTAGGCGGCGCGGTGCAGCACCGGGGAGAGGGAGTGCGTGATCGGCGATCCGAGGACCGCTGCCCTAGGCACGCGCGGCCCCCCGCGGGCTCTTCGTCATGGGCTGGTCCCCTCGGCTGCGTGGTGTCCGTCGATCCCGGCCGCCCCCGTCCGGCCGGCGGAGGGGACGCCCGGTCGAGTCTAGGGCCTCAAGATCCGCCCGGTCCGGGCGGCGCTCGGGACGGCAGCGGGGCGCCGCGGGGGGGACGTTCCCCGCGCGGCGCCCCGGCGGCGGCTCAGCCGTTGTGCTTCTTGTCGAACTCCTTGGCCAGCTTGTCGTGCTCCGCGAGCGTCTCCGTGAACTTGGTCGTGTGCCCGTCGAGGGAGATGAAGTAGTACCACTTGCCCGGTTCGGGATCCATGGCCGCGGCCAGCGCCTTCGCGCCGGGGTTGCCGATCGGCCCCGGCGGGAGCCCCCGGTAGTAGTACGTGTTGTAGGCGTCGTCGTAGGTACGGAGCTCCTTGAGCGAGAGGTTGATCTCGCTCTGGTTCTTCAGGTAGTTGTACGTCGAGTCGAACTCGAGCTTGCCGTTGGTCTCGGTGTTGGTCGGCTTGAGGCGGTTGTAGACGACCCGCGACATCTTCCGGAAGTCCTCGTCCGACTTGCCCTCGGCCTGCACCAGGCTGGCCAGGGTGACGACCTGCAGCGGCGACTCCAGCCCCAGTTTCTCGGCCTTCGCCTCCACGTCGTACTTGGTGTACTGCTTCTTGGCGTTGGTGACCATGCTGCGCAGCAGGTCGGCGGCCTTGGTGTCCTTGCCGACGCTGTAGCGGCTCGGCCAGAGGAAGCCCTCCAGCGGATCCTTGATGTCCTTGTTGTCGTCGGCCCAGTCGGGCAGCCCGAGCTTGCCGACCTGGTCCTCGGCGACCTTGGCGGTGGCGCCCTTGTCGAGCCCCAGTTTGGCGTCGATGATCGCGTAGATCTGCACGTCGCGCAGGCCCTCGGCGATGACCAGGACGTTCTGCGACTTCGGGTCGAGCATCATCGTGACGGCGCTGGAGGCGGCCATCTCCTTGTGCAGGACGTAGACGCCCGCCTGGATGGAGTTGCCGTCGGGGTCCTTGCTGACGGCCGCGGTGAAGGCGTCGACGCTCTTGACCACGCCGGCCTTCTTGAGGATGTTGCCGATCTGGATGCCGCTCGCGCCCTGCGGTACCTCGACCTGGACCTCGCCGCTGCCCTGCCCGGCGAAGTCCGGGGGCGGGCCGAAGTTGCTCTGGTAGTAGCGGTAGCCGAACCAGCCGGCACCGGCGATGCCGCCGCCGAGGACGACCAGCACGACCAGGCACGCCATGCCGGAGCGGCGCTTCTTGCCGCCCTGCCCGGTCTTGCCGCCCCTGCCCGCGCGGCCGCGCCGGTCGTTGCGGCCCTGCTGCGGCTCGTCGTCCTCGTCGTCGTCCGCCCCGGAGAAGAAGGAGTGGTCGTCGGCTGCGCCCACCTCGTCGTCCCAGAGCGGGGCTTCCTGCTCGGCCGCCCGGGGGCGCTGCGGCCGCTGCGGTTGCTGCTGAGGCTGCGGCTGCTGTTGCGGAGGCTGCTGCTGGTACTGGGGCTGCTGCTCCGGGTACCGCTGGTCGGGCCGCTGCGGGGGCGGGTAGCCGCCCTGTCCGTAGTAGTCGGGCTGCTGCTGGCCGCCGTACCCGTCCTGGCCGTAGCCGGCCGGGGCGCCCCAGGAGTCGTACTGCTGCTGCGGGTCGTACGGGTACTGCTGCTGCTGACCGGTGTCGCCGTAGGGGTCCCAGCCGCCCTGCTGCGGGTACTGAGGGTGCTGCTGCTGGTTCTGCGGGTGCTGATGTTGCTGCTGGTACTGGGAATACTGCTGTTGCTGCTGGTGCTGGTGTTGCTGCGGGTGCTGCTGCTGTCCCCATTGGTCACCGAAGAGAGGGTCTTCGGGGTGCCATGCTTCGGAGCCCGGGCTCCGGCCATAGTCAGTCATCGATCCCCTACGGTTCGGTTCGCGAGGCGGCAGCCGGCCGGCGCTTGTGGCGCGGGCGGGAGGGTCCCGACCCGTCGGCACCCACGGATCGAACTGTGGAGCCGCCGTGCTGCGCGGAACGTTACCGTACCGCGATCAGATAAACGGTTCGACGCTCTCGCCCGGCTCTTTACCAGACACCCGTTCGGTCTCGAGGGCGCTCTGGAGGATGACCACGGCCGCCGCCTGGTCGACGACGGAACGTCCCTTCTTGGCCTTGACGCCCGATGCGCGCAGGCCCTGGGTGGCCGTGACGGTGGTCATCCGCTCGTCAACGAGGCGCACCGGAACAGGGGAGATGATCTTCGCCACATCCTGGGCGAACTCGCGGGCCTTGGCCGCGGCCGGCCCTTCCCGCCCGCTGAGCGAGCGGGGCAGGCCGACCAGGACCTCGATCGGCTCGTACTCCTCGATGATCTGCGCGATGCGACGGCGCGCGGCCGGGACGTCCCGGCCGGGCACCGTCTCGACGGGTGTGGCGATCAGCCCGTCGGGGTCGCACGAGGCGACCCCGATGCGGGCGTCCCCGACGTCGATCGCGATCCTGCGACCCCTGCGCATCGACGACCTCAGGCAGTCTCGGCGACGAGGCGCTGCACGGCGGCGATGGCCTCGCCGACCGCGTCCGCGTTCTGGCCGCCGCCCTGGGCGACGTCCGGCTTGCCGCCACCGCCGCCGCCGAGGGTCTTGGCGGCGGTGCGGACCAGCTCGCCGGCCTTCAGGCCGCGCTCACGGGCCGCCTCGTTGGTGGCGATGACGGTCAGCGGGCGGTCGCCCGCGACGGTGAACAGGGCCACGACGGCGGCGCGGCCTCCGCTGATCCGCTGGCGGACGTCGAGGACGAGCTTGCGCAGGTCGTCGGCGCCGGTGCCGTCCGGCACCTGGCCGGTGACCAGGGCCACACCCTTGACGTCCTGGGCGGAGGCGGCGAGCCCGGCGGCGGCCTGCAGGACCTTCTCGGCGCGGAAGCGCTCGATCTCCTTCTCCGCCTCCTTGAGCTTGGCGAGCATGCCGGAGATCTTCTCCGGGAGCTCCTCCGGACGGCCCTTGACCAGCTGCTGGAGCTGGGCCACGACCGTGTGCTCGCGGGCGAGGAAGTTGTACGCGTCCACGCCGACCAGGGCCTCGACCCGGCGCACGCCGGAGCCGATCGAGGACTCGCCGAGCAGCTTCACCAGGCCCAGCTGGGCGGTGTTGTGGACGTGCGTGCCGCCGCAGAGCTCCTTGGAGTAGTCGCCGATGGTCACGACGCGCACCCGCTCGCCGTACTTCTCGCCGAACTCGGCGATGGCGCCGGCCTTCTTGGCCTCGTCGATGCTCATGATCTCTGCGGTGACGTCGAGTTCGCGGGAGAGCACGGCGTTGATCTTCTGCTCGACGTCGGTCAGCACACTGCCCGGCACGGCGGCCGGCGAGCCGAAGTCGAAGCGGAAGCGGCCCGGGGAGTTCTCCGAACCGGCCTGGGCGGCGGTGGGGCCGAGCGCGTCGCGCAGCGCCTGGTGGGTGAGGTGGGTGGCGCTGTGGGCGCGGGCGATGGCGCGGCGGCGGCCGAGGTCGATCTTGCCGAACGCGGCGGAGCCGACGGTCACCTCGCCGACCTGGACGCTGCCCTTGTGCACGGTGACGCCGGGCACGGGCTGCTGCACGTCGCGCACCTCGATGACGGCGCCCGAGTCGGTGCGGATGCGGCCGGTGTCGGCGAGCTGGCCGCCGCCCTCGGCGTAGAAGGGGGTGCGGTCGAGGATGACCTCGACCTCGTCGCCCTCGTTGGCGGCCGCCGAGGGCACGCCGTCGACCAGCAGGCCGACGACACTGGCCTCGCCCTCGTTGTCGGTGTACCCGGTGAAGACGGTGCTCCCGGCCGTGTCGGCGATGGAGCGGTACGCCGACATGTCGACATGGCCGCTCTTCTTCACCAGGGCGTCGGCCTTGGCACGGTCCCGCTGCTCCTTCATCAGGCGGCGGAAGCCGTCCTCGTCCACCGACAGGCCCTGCTCGGCGGCCATTTCGAGGGTGAGGTCGATCGGGAAGCCCCAGGTGTCGTGGAGCAGGAAGGCCTTGTCGCCGGAGAGCACACCGGAACCGGCGGACTTGGCCTCGGTGACGGCGGTGTCCAGCACATTGGTGCCGGCCTTCAGCGTCTTGAGGAAGCGGGTCTCCTCGGCGAGGGCGACCGTCTCGATGCGCTTGCGGTCCTCGACGAGCTCCGGGTACTGCTGGCCCATCGTCTTGATGACGGTGTCGACGAGTTCGCCGACGACGGCGTCCGTGGCGCCGAGCAGCCGCATGTTGCGGATGGCGCGGCGCATGATGCGGCGCAGCACGTAGCCGCGGCCCTCGTTGCCGGGGGTGACGCCGTCGCCGATCAGCATGACGGAGGTGCGCATGTGGTCGGCGACCACGCGCAGCGAGACGTCGGAGTCGTGCGCGGCGCCGTAGGCGACGCCGGTGAGCTCGGTGGCCTTGTCGATGACCGCGCGCAGGGTGTCGGTCTCGTACATGTTCTGCACGTCCTGCAGGATCATGGCGAGACGCTCGAGACCGAGACCGGTGTCGATGTTCTGGGCAGGCAGGTCGCCGAGGATCGGGAACTCCTCCTTGCCGGTCCCCTCCCCGCGCTCGTACTGCATGAAGACCAGGTTCCAGATCTCCACGTACCGCTCGTCGTTGACGGCCGGGCCGCCCTCGACGCCGAACTCGGGGCCGCGGTCGTAGTTGATCTCGGAGCACGGGCCGCAGGGGCCGGGGACGCCCATGGACCAGAAGTTGTCCTTCATGCCCAGGCGCTGGATGCGCTCGGCAGGCACGCCCACGACCTCGCGCCAGATCTGCTCGGCCTCGTCGTCGTCCTTGTAGACGGTGATCCACAGCCGCTCGGGGTCGAGACCGTAACCGCCGTCCGCCACGGGAGAGGTGAGCAGCTCCCAGGCGAACTTGATGGCGCCTTCCTTGAAGTAGTCGCCGAAGGAGAAGTTGCCGCACATCTGGAAGAAGGTGCCGTGGCGGGTGGTCTTGCCGACCTCTTCGATGTCGGGCGTGCGGACGCACTTCTGCACGCTGGTGGCGCGCGGGAAGGGCGGCTTGACCTCACCCAGGAAGTAGGGCTTGAACGGGACCATGCCCGCGGGCACCAGAAGGAGCGTGGGGTCGTCGGCGATGAGCGACGCCGACGGCACGACCGTGTGCCCGCGCTCTTCGAAGAAACGCAGCCAGCGGCGGCGGATTTCTGCCGACTCCATCAGTGTTCGTCCTTCCGGTGGTGGTACGCGATCTCCGGCCGCTGGGCCGGCATGTCGAGGTCGGGGGCCGTACGGCCCAGTTGGTCGTTGAGCTGTTCCTCGCGCTCGGTCATCCCGGCGCGGACGTCCTGCGCGAAGGTGCGCAGTCGGTCCCCGGCCTCGAGGGCCTTGTCGGCCGCCTTCGCCGCGAGGCTCTCAGGGCTCAGGCTGCGGATCTTGCGATGGACCTTGTTGGTGGCCCACACCCCGGCGGCGGCACCGGCGGTGAACCAGAAGGCACGGCGGAACATGCAGGTCAGCCCCTTGACTTACGGCTGCGGGCGGACGGAAGCGTCCGGCCGACGACCACGGTGCGCTTCTTGCCGGCGCCCTTGGCCTGGAGGGTGACCGCGCGCCGCACGCCGTAGCCGAAGGCCGCGACCTTCACGAGGGGTCCTCCGAAGGTGGAGGCGACGGTCGTGGACAGGGCGGAGGCGTTCGCGGTCACCTCGGCGACGTCGGAGGTGATGGTGTCCACGCGGGCCAGCTGGGCGTGTGCGGAACGGACCGCCTCGGAGGCCTCGCCGAGCAGCGGCACGGCCTGGTCGGTCACCTCCGCGACGAGGCGGGTGGCCTGACGGAGCGCCTGCGCGAGCCGCACGAGTGCCACGGCGAGGAACGACACCAGGATCGCCCAGAAGACGGCCACGATGAGGCCGGCCACCTCTCCACCGGACACGCTGCCACTCCCTCGGATCCACCGCGCCAACCAGGTACCGATCAGATACCGACCTTATCGCGACGGGCAGCACGCTCCGTACCGCATTGCGGGCCGGCGCCGCCCGCCACCGGCCCGGGCGAGGGGGCCCGGACTGTACGTTCCGCTTATTTGACGATACCCTCCGTGACCCATGCGCCATGAGACGACGCCCGGCAACCTGCCGTGCGAGCTGAACCACTTCGTCGGCCGGCGGCGCGAGCTCGACGACGTGGCCCGCCTGCTGGAGCGGGCCCGGATGGTGACGGTGACCGGCGTGGGCGGGGTCGGCAAGACCCGGCTCGCGCTGCGCGCGGCGGCCGGGCTGCGCGCCGGGTTCGCCGACGGGGTCTGGCTGGCCGAGCTGGGGGCCGTACGGGATCCGGGGCTGGTGGACCTCGCCGTGGCGGACGCGCTCGGCCTCACCGACCACACCACGCGCGGTCCCCGGGCCGCGCTCGGTGCTTTCCTGGCCCGCCGCGAGCTGCTGCTCGTCCTGGACTGCTGCGAACCGCAGGTGGAGGCGGCGGCGGAGCTGGCCGAGGCGATGCTGCGGCGGGCACCGGGACTGCGGTTGCTGGCCACCAGCCGGCAGCCGCTGGGGGTGGCCGGCGAGCACATCGTGGCGCTGGAGCCGCTGGGCGACGCCGACGAGGCGGTGGAGCTGTTCGCCGACCGGGCGGCCGCGGTGCTGCCGGGCTTCACCGTGGACGCGGGCAACCGGGCCGAGGTGGAGGAGCTCTGCCGCCACCTGGACGGCATCCCGCTGGCGCTGGAACTGGCGGCGGGCCGCGTGCGGGCGCTGTCGGTGCGGCAGATCACCGGGCGGCTGGACGACCGCTTCCGGCTGCTCACCCGGCGCGGCGGCACGGGCGGTCCCGAACGGCACCGCGCGCTGCGCACCACGATCGGGTGGAGCCACGAGCTGTGCACCCCGCGCGAACGGCTGCTGTGGGCACGGCTGTCGGTGTTCGCAGGGGACTTCGACCTCGACGCGGCCGAGTACGTGTGCGCGGGCGGCGAGGTGACCGCCGACGCGATGGTGGACCTGCTGGCGGACCTGGTGGACAAGTCCGTGGTGCTGCGCCGCGAGGACGCGGGCGTGGTGCGCTACCTGCTGCTGGACACCGTGCGCGAGTACGGGCTGGGCTGGCTGCGCGAGCTGGGCGAGGAACGGCGGCTGCGGACCCGGCACCGCGACTGGTACCTGGGGTTCGCCACCTGGGGCGAGATGGAGTGGTTCGGCGCGCGGCAGGCGGAGATCTCGGCCGGCACCGAGCGGGAGATGGCCAACCTGCGGGCCGCGCTGGAGTTCTCCCTGGAGGTCCCCGAGGAGCTGCGGACCGGGCAGTACCTGGCGGCGAGCCTGTGGTTCTTCTGGGTCGGCTGCGGCCGGCTCGCCGAGGGCAGGTACTGGCTGGAGCGCGCGCTGGCGGCCGACCACGAGCCCACGGGTCAGCGCGCCAAGGCGCTGTGGGTGTGCGGTTACGTCTCGATCCTCCAGGGCGACGGCACCGCGGCGCTGGGCATGCTGTACGAGTGCCGGGAGCAGGCACTGGCCACCGGCGACGCGACGGCGGTGGCGTACGCGGTCCACCGCATGGGGTGCGGGGCGCTGCTCAGCGACGACCTGCCGCGCGCCAGGGCGCTGTTCGAGGAGGCGCTGGGGCACTACCGGACGCTGGGCGAGCTCAACAGCAACGTCATCATGGCCGAGGTCGAGCTGGCGATGGCGGTGGCCTTCGAGGGGGACCTGGAGGGCGGGATCGAGCTCTGCGAGCACATCCGCGAGGTCTGCGAGGACCACGGGGAGCGCTGGGCGCTGGCGTACGCGCTCTACACGCGGGCGGTCATCGCCTGCTGGCAGGACGACCCCGTGCTCGCCGCCGAGCTGGCGGCCGAGTGCGTGCGGATCAACCACGCCTTCCGCGACCTGGTGGGCATCGTGCTCGGCATCGAGCTGCTCGCGCTGCTGCGGGTCCCGGGGGACGCCCGGGAGGCGGCGGTGCTGCAGGGTGCGGCGGGCGGCATCTGGCGGCTCGTCGGGCTGCCGGTGTTCGGCTCGCGCCACTTCGGCATCCCCCACCAGCGCTGCGAGGAACTGGCCCGCGCCGAGCTGGGCCGGGTCGGCTACGAGGGGGCGTACGCCGAGGGGGGCGTCCTCGACCTCGACGCGGCCGTCGCCCGGGCCCTGACCGGGCTGCCCCCGACACGCACCGGCCCGCGTCCGCCCCGCGGTCCCGTGCCACCCGCCGATTCGCTGCCCGCGGGCGCGCCGCTCGGCCGGTCCGCCCAGGACTGACCGGGACCGACCGGGGCGGGCGGGGTCACCCCGGGCACGCGAAAGCCCCGGCGCCCCGCCGGAAGGGCGGGGCGCCGGGGCTGACGTGCGTGCCGGGTGGGGCAGGCGTCAGCGAGCGTAGTACTCGACGACGAGCTGCTCGTCGCAGATCACGGGGACCTCACGACGGTTCGGCAGACGGTCCAGGCGGAAGGCCAGCGCCTGCAGGTTGACCTGCAGGTACTTCGGGGTCTCGCCCTCGCCGGCCCAGCCGCCCTCACGGGCGACCTGGAACGGGGTCTTGGCGCGGGAGCGCTCGCGGACCATCACGACGTCGTCGGGGGTGACGCGGAACGACGGCTTGTCGACCTTGTGGCCGTTGACCTCGATGTGGCCGTGGACGACCATCTGGCGGGCCTGGTAGATCGTGCGGGCCAGGCCGGCGCGCAGGACGAGGGCGTCCAGGCGGCGCTCGAGCTCGACGATCAGGGCCTCGCCGGTCTTGCCGCTGACCTTGCGGGCGCGGTCGTAGGCACGGGCCATCTGGCGCTCGGAGATGTCGTACTGCGCGCGCAGCCGCTGCTTCTCCAGCAGTCGGACCTTGTAGTCACTGTTCTGCTTGCGGCCACGGCCGTGCTCGCCCGGCGGGTAGGGACGGGCCTCGAAGTACTTGACGGCCTTCGGCGTCAGGGCGATGCCGAGGGCACGCGACTTCTTGACCTTGGGACGCGACTGGTTCACGTTTCCCAGACCTCCATGTAAGTTAGGTAAGGCTTACCTTAGCGAAGGAGATCGTATGTCTCGCCCTGGGAACACCACGCGCATCACGGACGGAATGGACGCCACGCAGGGCGCCGCCGACGCCACGGCGGGCGCCGACTTGACGGGGGTCCGATCAGCTCATGGTCAGCCGCGTCCCAGCGGGCATGAAATCGCCCGACTGCCGTCAGCAGCCGAGCGCACACGAACTCTCGTACAGAGTACCGCCTCCGCCATCCTGGTGATTCCCGGCCTGGTGCCCGACCTCCCCGAGCTCATGGTCCCGGACGAGCGGATCGTGGGCACCGACGGCGACCTGTTCCTGCTGTTCCCCGCGGAATCGCCCGCCGTACGGGCCGCCACGCACGCCGAGGACGACGACCTCACGGCTGTGCTCGACATCACTGACGTCGCCCCGGTCGCGGTGCCCGGACGCATCCGCGGCCGCGCCTGGATCGCGGGCTGGCTCACCGTCGCGCGCGACCTGCCGGCCCCGGCCGGAAAAGTGCGGCTGCGGCTGGAGGTCGGCGAGGCCTCGCTGGACGACCTGTGGGGCGCGGAGCAGGTGGAGCCGGACGAGTTCGCCGCGGCCCGCCCCGACCCGCTGGTCGAGCACGAGGCGGAGCTGCTGCAGCACCTGGCGGCCGCCCACGCCGACCAGGTGGGCTGGCTGTGCGCGCTCGCCGGCGGCACCGGCGCCTGCCGCAGCACGCCGGCCACCGCGGTGCCGCTCGCCCTGGACCGCTTCGGGCTGCGGGTGCGCTTCACCGGCGAGGACGGCACCTTCGACGCCCGCTTCGAGTTCCTGGAGCCCGTACGGGGCCACGCCGACCTGCACCGGGCCATGCACGCGCTCTTCGACGCCGCGCAGGAGGCCGCGGCCGCACAGGAGGAGCACTGACCCGGCCCCACCGGGCGTGGCGCTACTCTCCCGCCAGCCGCTCCCTGACCCGTTCCAGGACGTCGGCGTAGCGGGCTTCCGCGCCGTAGCGCGTCGGCTCGTAGTAGCGCCGGCCGTGGATCTCGTCCGGCGCGTACTGCTGGGCGGCGATGGCACCGGGCAGATCGTGCGGGTACTGGTAGCCCTGGCCGTGCCCGAGTTTCGCGGCACCCTTGTAGTGGCTGTCGCGCAGGTGCGCGGGGACCGGGCCCGCCTTGCCCGCGCGTACGTCGGCGAGCGCGGCCCCGATGGCCGTCGTCGCCGCGTTGGACTTGGGGGCCAGGGCGAGCGCGATCGTGGCGTGGCTGAGGGTCAGCGCGGCCTCCGGGAAGCCGATCATCGCCACCGCCTGGGCCGCGGCGACCGCCGTGGGCAGCGCGGTCGGGTCGGCCAGGCCGATGTCCTCGCTCGCGGAGATCATCAGCCGGCGGGCGATGAACCGCGGGTCCTCCCCCGCCTCGATCATGCGGGCCAGGTAGTGCAGGGCGGCGTCCACGTCCGAGCCGCGGATGGACTTGATCAGGGCGCTGGCCACGTCGTAGTGCTGGTCGCCGTCGCGGTCGTACTTCACGGCGGCGCGGTCGACGGTCTCCTCGAGGGTGCTCAGGGAGATCTCCGGCTCGCCCTTCGCCAGGGCGGCGCCCGCGCCGGCCTCCAGGGCGGTCAGCGCGCGGCGGGCGTCCCCGCCGGCGATCCGCAGCAGGTGCTCCTCGGTGTCCTCGGGCAGGGCGACCGCGCCCTTCAGCCCGCGCTCGTCGGCGAGCGCCCGGCGCAGCAGGCCCCGCAGGTCGTCGTCGGTCAGCGGCTCCAGGGTGAGCAGCAGGGACCGGGACAGCAGCGGGGAGATGATCGAGAAGTACGGGTTCTCGGTGGTGGCGGCGATCAGGGTGACCCAGCGGTTCTCGACGGCGGGGAGCAGGGAGTCCTGCTGGGCCTTGCTGAACCGGTGGATCTCGTCCAGGAAGAGCACGGTGTCCCGCCCGTAGCCGCCGGACTCGCGCTTGGCGCTCTCGATGACCGCGCGGACCTCCTTGACGCCCGCGGTGATCGCCGACAGCTCGACGAAGCGCTTGTTGGTGGCGTGGCTGACGACGTAGGCGAGGGTCGTCTTGCCGATGCCCGGCGGACCCCAGAGGATCACCGACGACGGTCCCGCCGGTCCGCCGCCGCCCTCGCCGACCAGGCGCCGCAGCGGCGACCCGGGCCTGAGCAGATGGCCCTGCCCCACGACCTCGTCGAGGGTGCGCGGGCGCATCCGTACGGCCAGGGGGCTGCCTCCGGGCTCCCTCGACTGGCGTTCCTCTGCGGCGGCGGTGAACAGGTCGGGCTCCACGGCAAGGAAGCCTATGTCACGGCACCGACACCGCGGCCCCGCCGTCAGATCAGGGTGCTCCAGTACGTCCACCAGCGGGTCAGGATCGCCACCGCGATCGCGCCGTACCAGAGGACGGGGACGACCCAGTGGAACTCCAGCACCAGGTCCCGGACGCGGGCGGGCGCCGGGATGATCTCGTGCTTGAGGTTGTGGACGAGGGTGTACCAGAACAGCGCGATGGTGACGACCCACGCCAGCGAGCACCACAGGCACAGCGAGCCGATGTTGTACAGCGACTGGTACTGCAGCCATGTGACGAAGCCGACGCCGAAGAGCGTCCCGGCCTGCAGTCCGAGCCAGAACCAGCGACGGTAGCGGGCGCCGGCGAGCATTCCCACGGCGAGGGCGATGACGACCGGGTAGGCGACCATGCCGATCATCGGGTTGGGGAAGCCGAAGGCGTGCGCCTGCTCGCTCTTCATGATGTTGCCGCAGGAGATGATCGGGTTCAGGCTGCAGCCGGGGACGAAGTTCGGGTCCTCCAGCAGCTTGAACTTGTCGATCGTGATGACCCACGAGGCGAGCAGGCCGAGCGCACCGCAGACCACGAGCAGCCAGGTGAAGGCCCTGCCCGCGCCGACGAGCCCGTCCGTGGACTCCTCGCTCCCGCTGTCGGTGCGAGCCGTGTCAACCACCGTAGTCACCATGTCGCCGTTTCCGTGGGTCGGGGATGTGCCGCACTGCCCAACGCGTCGAACCTGCCGGAAGTGCCGGGTCCCATGGTGCCGTGTCACCCGCGCGAGCGACAACGGCCGGGCGTGAGGGCGGAATTCTGCTGCGCTTCGTGTGGCAGCC
Organism: Streptomyces sp. PA03-6a; assembly: GCF_033792765.1. Taxonomy (NCBI): domain Bacteria; kingdom Bacillati; phylum Actinomycetota; class Actinomycetes; order Kitasatosporales; family Streptomycetaceae; genus Streptomyces; species Streptomyces sp. PA03-6a. Next base: position 20,629 of record NZ_JARAVK010000024.1, read on the forward strand.
GTCGCGCCGTGTTAACAGCCGCCGCGCAGGTGCGATGACCCACACCCTCCGAAAATGCGCAGAAATGAGACATATAGGATTCTCAGAGGACCCGGAGATCCGAGGATCCACTTCGACGGGGAGAGGTGCCCCCATGCGTCGACCCGAGTGGGTGCCCGCAGGGACGGACGTCGAGACGCCGAACGCCGCCCGGGTCTACGACTACTACCTGGGCGGATCCCACAACTTCGAAGCCGACCGCGACATGGCGCGGCAGGCCATGGCGCTGTGGCCCGACCTGCCGGTGATCATGCGTGCCAACCGCGCCTTCCTGCGCCGCGCGGTCCAGCACCTCGCCGGCCTGGGCATCACCCGCTTCCTGGACATCGGCTCCGGGATCCCGACCTTCGGCGCCGTGCACGAGGTCGCGCGGGCCGTCCACCCGGAAGCACGCGTGGTGTACGTCGATCTGGACCCGATCGCGGTGGCCCACAGCCGCCTGCTGCTCCAGGACGACCCGCTGAGCGCCATGGTGATGGCCGACATGACCGACACCGGAGACCTGCTCTCCCGGCCCGAGGTCACCGCCCTGCTGGCACCCGGGGAACCGGTGGCGGTGCTGCTCGTTGCGATGCTCCACTTCGTCACCGACGCCGAGGACCCCGCCAAGATCGTGGGCGCGCTGCGCGACGCCGTACCGCCCGGCAGCCATCTGGTGCTCACCCACGCCTCCCGGGACAGCCGCCCCGAGCAGGCGGACTCGCTGGCGGAGCTGTACGCCCGGCGCACCACGACGCCGCTGGTCATGCGGACCAGGAAGGACGTGACGGCGTTCTTCGACGGCTGGGACCTCCTGCCACCGGGCCTGGTGTGGCTGCCCGAGTGGCGCCCGGACGACCCCGAGTCGGTGGGGCCGCATCCCGAGTGGATGTCGGGCCTGGCCGGTGTGGGGCGGCGGCCGTGAGCCAGTCGCCGTCCCCCCTCGCGGGACCCGCCCCGGACTTCGCGGACGCCTGGTCGCGCCTGCTGCGTTCCGGCCCGGGGCTCGCCCTGCCCCCGCTGACCCTGCACCGGGTGGCGGACACGACCGCGGAGCTGCTCGGGCGGGCGCTGGGCGACCCCACGTGCGACACCGCGCCGGCGGAACAGGCCGGCACGCTGCTGGTGGAGGCCCACTTCACCGACCCGGAGATCCTGGCGGCCGCCGTGGCGCTGCTGCAGATCCAGCCGGCCGCTCCGGACCGGGTACCGGCGGTGGCCGGCGCCTTCGCCTCCGGCTGGGCGGCGGCGCTGCGCGAGCGGACGCTGCGCGAGCAGGAGGCGATCCAGCGCGCCGCCTTCCGGGCCCGTGAGGACGCCGAGCGGGCCCGGCGCGCCTCTGAGGCCCGTTTCCGCGCCTTGTTCGAGCACGCCGCCATCGGCATCGGCATCGCGGACGTGGACGGCACGATCGTGCAGTTCAACCAGGCGCTCCGGGATCTGCTCGGGGCCCGCCCGGAGGACCTGCGGGGCCGCAGGGTCACCGAGCTGGTGCACCCCGAGGACGCCCCGGGGGTGTGGGAGGCGTACGACGACCTGGTCAACGGCCGCCGCGAGCGGTTCCAGTGCGACAAGCCGTACTACCGGCGCGACGGCGAGGTGGTGTGGACCCACCTGACCGTCTCGCTGATCCGCGACGAACACGGCGAGCCCCGCTACCAGGTGGCGATGGTCGAGGACATCACCGACCGGTACCGGCTGCAGGAGCGGCTGCGTCACCAGGCCACCCACGACCCGCTGACCGGGCTGCCCAACCGCACGGCGTTCTTCGAGCGGCTGGAGGGCCTCTTCGAGCAGCCGCAACCCGGCGCCCGCTTCGGCCTGTGCTACGTGGACCTCGACGGGTTCAAGGTCGTCAACGACAGCCTCGGTCACGGGACCGGGGACCAGTTGCTGACGGCCGTGGCCGAGCGGCTGGACGCCGCGCTCGCCCCGCTGGGGCACCTGGTGGCACGGCTGGGCGGGGACGAGTTCGTGGTGCTGCTGGAGGAGTGCCGCGGCGACCAGGAGGCGGTGGCGGTCGCCAAGCTCGTCCTGACCACGCTCGCGCGGCCCTTCCTCGTGGGCGACCAGCAGCTGACGATCGGCGCGAGCGTCGGGGTGCTGGCGCAGCGGATCGCCGCCACGACCCCGGGGGCGGCGGTGCGGGCGGCGGATCTGACGCTGTACCGCTCCAAGGAGGCCGGACGGGGCCGCTGGACGCTCTTCGACCCCCAGCACAACGCGCGCGCCGTGAGCCGGTACGCCATCTCCGTACGGCTGCCGGTGGCGCTGGACCGCGGGGAGTTCTTCATCGACTACCAGCCGCTGTGCTCGCTCGCCGACGGTTCCCTGGCGGCGGTGGAGGCGCTGGTGCGGTGGCGTCACCCGCAGTTCGGGGTGCTGGGGCCGGACGAGTTCGTGGGGACGGCGGAGGAGACCGGGCTGATCATGCCCCTGGGCCGGTGGATCCTCGAGCGCGCGGTCGGGCAGGCGGCCGCCTGGGTGCGGCGCTACGGGGAGGCGGCCCCGCAGATCAACGTCAACCTGGCGGTCCGTCAGATCCGCAACCCCGGCCTGGTGCACGACGTCACGTCGATCCTGGAGAGCACCGGGCTCGAACCCGGGCGCCTGGAGCTGGAGATCACCGAGAGCGCGGTGATCGGGCCCGAGGACGAGTCGCTGCGCGCCTTGCAGGCGATCGCCGACGCCGGGGTCTCGCTGGCCGTCGACGACTTCGGCACCGGCTGGTCGAACCTCGCCTACCTGAGGGACCTTCCGGTGTCCGGGCTGAAGATCGCCGGCGCGTTCGTCACCGACCCCCACCGCGCCGGGACGGACGACCCGGTCGGCTGGCGGATCGTCGGCGGGCTGGTGTCGCTGGCGCACGCGCTCGGCCTCACGGTCACGGCCGAGGGCGTGGAGAGTTCCCAGCACGCCCGGCGGCTGCGCTCACTGGGCTGCGACTGGGGCCAGGGCTGGTACTTCGGGCGGCCGATGCGGCCGGAGCGGATCGCCCGGTGGATCGAGCGGGGACGGCCGGAGTGACCCGCGGCCGGGAGGCCGGTGGCCGATGGCCGGTGCGCGCGCACGGCGCGGCCGGCCGGTGGGGACACCGGCCGGCCGCGTGACCGCCGGACGGTCAGGCGAGCCGCTCGCGCACGGCGGCGACGACGCCGTCGAGCGGCACCGCGCTCTGCTCGCCGCTCTCCAGGTCCTTCACCTGCACGACGCCCTCGGCGAGGTCGCGCTCGCCGGCGACGATCGCCAGGCGCGCTCCCGAACGGTTGGCGGACTTCATCGCGTTCTTCAGCCCCTTGCCGCCGAAGGCGAAGTCCGTGGCGACGCCCGCCCGGCGCAGCTCGGTGACCACCGCGAACAGCACCCGGCGCGCTTCCTCGCCCATCGGCACCGCGAACACCTGCGTGGCAGCGGGCAGTTCGAGCTCGATGCCCTCGGCCTCCAGGGCCAGCACCGTACGGTCCACGCCCAGCGCCCAGCCCACCGAGGGCAGCGCGGGGCCGCCGATCATCTCGGACAGGCCGTCGTAGCGGCCGCCGCCGCCGACCGCGGACTGCGAGCCGAGGCCGTCGTGCACGAACTCGAAGGTGGTGCGGGTGTAGTAGTCCAGACCGCGCACCAGCTTCGGGTCGTCCTCGTAGGCCACGCCCGCGGCCGTCAGCAGCTCGCGCACCTGCTCGTGGTAGGCCTTGCAGGCCTCGCACAGGTGGTCTCGCATCATCGGCGCCCCGACGAGCTGCTTCTGCACGCTGTCGCGCTTGTCGTCCAGGACGCGCAGCGGGTTGATCTCGATCCGCCGGCGGGTGTCCTCGTCGAGGTCGAGGCCGCGCAGGAAGTCCTGGAGGGCGGCCCGGTAGACCGGACGGCACTCGCGGTCGCCCAGCGAGTTGAGCAGCAGGCGGAAGTCACGCAGCCCCAGGGAGCGGTAGGCATCCACGGCCAGGATGATCAACTCGGCGTCCAGCGCCGGGTCCTCGGCGCCGATCGCCTCGGCGCCCACCTGGGAGAAGTGGCGGTAACGCCCGGCCTGCGGCCGCTCGTAGCGGTAGTACGAGCCGGAGTACCAGAGCTTGACCGGCAGGTTGCCGGCCTTGTGCAGGTTGGCCTCCAGCGCGGCGCGCAGCACGGAGGCGGTGCCCTCGGGGCGCAGGGCGAGGTTCGTGCCGCCCTTGGTGGTGAGGGTGTACATCTCCTTGGTCACGATGTCGGTGGACTCGCCGACGCCGCGGGAGAAGAGCTCGACCTGCTCGAAGCCGGGGGTCTCGACGTAGCCGTAGCCGGCCCGCCGCAGCGGCGCGGACAGCGCCTCGCGGACCGCCAGGAACACGGCGGAATCGGGCGGCAGGAGGTCATAGGTGCCCTTGGGGGCCTGGAAGGTGCTCACAGGAGGTCTCTCGTCACATTCCTCGTCGCGGAGGGGCGGGGTGGTCGTCCCCTCCGAGGCCGCGGGCCACCTCCGCCAGGTACGGGTTGGTGGCGCGCTCACGGCCGATGGTCGTCTGGGGTCCGTGGCCGGACAGCACCACGGTCGAGTCGTCGAGCGGCAGGCACACACGGGCCAGCGACACGAACAGCTCGTCCATGGAACCGCCGGGCAGATCGGTGCGGCCGACGGAGCCGGCGAACAGCAGGTCGCCCGAGAAGAACACCGAGGGGATCTCGGCGGTCTCGGGGAGCCTGAAGGTCACCGACCCCTCGGTATGGCCGGGCGCGTGCGCCACGGACAGCTCGAGACCGGCGAGCTCCAGCGTGCTGCCGTCGGTGAGCTCCTTCAGGTCGTCGGGCTCGCCGATGGTCAGTTCGCCGAGCAGCTGCGCGCCGATCGAGCGGCCGAGGGCCTTCTCCGGGTCGTTCAGCATGTAGCGGTCCCGGGGGTGGATCCAGGCCGGGACGCCATGGGCCCCGCAGACCGGGACGACCGAGGCCGTGTGGTCGAGATGGCCGTGGGTGAGGATGACGGCGACGGGCTTGAGACGGTGTTTGGCGAGCGTGTCCTCGACACCCTGGGCCGCTTCGTGGCCCGGGTCGATGATCACGCACTCCTCACCGGCGGCGGGGGCGACCACGTAGCAGTTGGTGCCCCAGGCCCCGGCGGGGAACCCGGCAATGAGCACGTTCGTCCTTCTGTCGGCAGTCGTTCTCGGCAGGTCGTACCGCACGACGGCGGTCCCACGAGCCTACCGGCGCCGACGCGGCCATCGCGAACCAGTAACGTCGCTGGACTGCGGGGCGCGCCGGGCGCGAAGATCGGCGGCGAACGTTTGTCACATTCGGACGCGAGCAGAAGGCATCGGGAGACGGCTCAGTGGTCACCAAGGATCAGCGGCGGCGCCAGCTCGCCCGGGAGAAGTTCGAGCGGCAGCACGACCGCCGTGTGCAGGCCCACCGGAAGACCGTACGGCGCAACGCGGTGGTCGCCGCCGTGCTCGCCGTGGTCCTGGCGGCGGGCGCCACGGCCTGGGCGGCCGGCGCCTTCGGTTCGGACCCCAAGAAGGACGACGCCGCCGCCGCGGGCGCCTCCCCCACCCCCGCGGAGACGAGCAAGGCGCCCGACCCGTGCGCCAAGCCCGCCGCGGGCAGCCCCGGCACGGAGCAGTGGAAGAAGGAGCCCGCGGTCACCGTCGACACCGCGGCGAAGTACGCCTTCGCGCTGCAGACGACCTGCGGCGACATCGCGCTGGACCTCGACGCGAAGAACGCCCCGCACACGGTCAACTCCTTCGCGTTCCTGGCCGGCAAGGGCTACTTCGACCACACGAAGTGCCACCGGCTCACCACCAGCGGCATCTACGTGCTGCAGTGCGGCGATCCGACGGCCCAGGGCAGCGGCGGCCCCGGCTACACCATCCCGGACGAGAACCTGAAGGCGAAGGAGATCGCCGGGGGCACGTACCCGGCGGGCACGGTCGCCATGGCCAACACCGGCCAGGCGCACACCGGCGGCAGCCAGTTCTTCCTGGTCTACAAGGACAGCCCGCTGCCGCCGAACTACACCCCGTTCGGGACGATCAGCGCGGCCGGCATGAAGGTGCTGGACAAGATCGCGGCCGCGGGCGAGTCGACCGGTGCCGGTGACGGCGCCCCGAACGCCACCGTGGTGATCAACAAGGCGACGGTCGCGAAGTCCTGACCGCCGCGTCCCGCACCCGCAGGTGAATTTCGCGGGTGCGGGATGCGGACAGCCGGGGCACCCGTCGCCTATGTTGGCGTTGTGTAGGGTGCCTGCTCCGACGGCTGCACCATGGATGTGAGCGGACCGTCGGACCGGTCAGGGCACGGCCCGGCCGAATGGAACTGTGGACGATGCCCGCGAGCCGTACGGCGGCCGGGCATCACGTGGAGGAGGCGCTGTGAGCAGCGACCCGTGGGGCCGCGTCGACGAGACGGGGACCGTGTACGTGCGTACGGCCGATGGCGAGCGTGAAGTCGGCTCGTGGCAGGCAGGCTCCCCTGAGGAGGCGCTCGCCTACTTCGAGCGGAAATACGAGGGCCTCGTCGTCGAGATCGGCCTCCTCGAACGCCGGGTGAAGACCACCGACCTGTCCCCCAAGGACGCGTTGACCGCCATCGATCACCTGCGCGCCACGGTGACCGAGGCCCACGCCGTGGGAGACCTGGAAGCCCTCGTCAAGCGGCTGGACGCGCTGACCGACCAGGTCGACGCACGCCGCGAGGAGCGCAAGGTCGCCAAGGCCAAGGCCTCCGAGGAGGCCAAGACGGCCAAGGAGGACCTGGTCACCGAGGCCGAGCAGCTGGCGCAGAGCGAGCAGTGGCGCGCCGCCGGTGAGCGGCTGCGCGCCCTGGTCGACACCTGGAAGGGCCTGCCCCGGCTGGACCGCAAGACCGACGACGAGCTGTGGCACCGCTTCAGCCACGCCCGTTCGGTCTTCTCCAAGCGGCGCAAGGCCCACTTCGCGGCGCTCGACTCGCAGCGCGAGGACGCCCGCCGGCGCAAGGAGAAGCTGGTGGAGGAGGCGCAGGCGCTGTCCGGCTCCACCGACTGGGGTCCCACGGCGGCGCGCTACCGCGAGCTGATGACCGACTGGAAGGCCGCCGGCCGCGCCCAGCGCGAGGCGGAGGAGGACCTGTGGAACCGCTTCCGCGGCGCCCAGGACGTCTTCTTCGCGGCCCGCTCCGAGGTCTTCGCCGAGCGCGACACCGAGCAGCGCGAGAACCTCACGCTGAAGGAGGAGCTGGCCATCGAGGCCGAGAAGCTGCTCCCGGTCACCGACCTGAAGGCGGCGCGTGCCGCCTTCCGCGGCATCAACGAGCGCTGGGAGGCGATCGGCCACGTGCCGCGCGACGCCCGGCCGCGCATCGAGGGCCGCATGCACGCGGTGGAGCGCTCCATCCAGGAGGCCGAGGAGGCCGAGTGGCGCCGCACCAACCCCGAGGCGCGGGCGCGTGCCGCGGGCCTGACCGGGGCGCTCCAGACGGCCGTCGACAAGCTGCGCGAGCAGATCGAGGCGGCGCGGGCGGCGGGGAACACCTCCAAGGCCGACAAGCTGCAGCGGGAACTGGACGGGCGGCAGGCGCTGCTCGACCAGGCGCTCAAGTCCCTGGACGAGTTCGGCGGCTGAGGCTCGGCTGATGCTGGGCTGATGCTCGGCTGAGGCATCGAGGCACAGGCAGGACGACGAAGGGCCCGTACGCGAGGCGTACGGGCCCTTCTGCGTGCTCGTCCGCGGCCGTGTCAGCGCTGGCGCGCCGACGTCACCCGGTACACGTCGTAGACGCCCTCGACGCCACGCACGGCCTTCAGGACGTGCCCGAGGTGCTTGGGGTCGCCCATCTCGAAGGTGAAGCGCGAGGTGGCCACCCGGTCGCGGGAGGTCTGGACGGCGGCGGACAGGATGTTGACGTGCTGGTCGGACAGGACGCGCGTGACATCCGACAGCAGACGGGACCGGTCCAGCGCCTCGACCTGGATGGCGACCAGGAAGACCGAGGACTGGGTCGGCGCCCACTCGACGTCGATGATCCGCTCGGGCTGCTGCGAGAGCGACTCGACGTTCACGCAGTCGGCCCGGTGCACGGAGACGCCGTTGCCGCGGGTGACGAAGCCGATGATCGGGTCGCCCGGCACCGGGGTGCAGCAGCGGGACAGCTTGACCCAGACGTCCTTCTCGCCCTTGACGATGACACCCGGGTCGGCCGCCGAGCGGCGCTTGGTGCGGCTGCGCGACGGGGTCGTGACCTCGGCGATGTCCTCGGTCGCGCCCTCCTCACCGCCCAGGGCCTCGACGAGCTTGTGCACGACGGACTGCGCGGTGATGTGCCCCTCGCCGATCGCCGCGTAGAGCGCGGAGATGTCGGGGTAGCGCATCTCGTGGGCGAGCGTGACGAGCGAGTCGCCGGTGAGCACCCGCTGGATCGGCAGGTTCTGCTTGCGCATCGCACGCGCGATGGCTTCCTTGCCCTGCTCGACGGCCTCCTCGCGGCGCTCCTTGGAGAACCAGGCGCGGATCTTGTTGCGGGCGCGCGGGGACTTGACGAAGCCGAGCCAGTCGCGGGACGGGCCGGCGCCCGCCGCCTTGGAGGTGAAGACCTCCACGGTGTCGCCGTTGTCGAGGGTCGACTCCAGCGGCACCAGGCGGCCGTTGACCCGCGCCCCTATCGTGCGGTGGCCGACCTCGGTGTGGACGGCGTACGCGAAGTCGACGGGGGTCGCGCCGGCGGGCAGCGCGATGACGTCACCCTTGGGGGTGAAGACGAAGACCTCGTTGCGGGACAGGTCGAAGCGCAGCGACTCCAGGAACTCGCCCGGGTCCTCCGTCTCCTTCTGCCAGTCGAGCAACTGCCGCAGCCACGCCATGTCGTTGACGGCGTCGTCCTTCTTGGCGGACTTCGGGCTGTCGGTTCGCACCTTGGAGGCGCCGGCGACGGCCTCCTGCTTGTACTTCCAGTGCGCCGCGATGCCGTACTCGGCGCGGCGGTGCATGTCGAAGGTGCGGATCTGGATCTCGACCGGCTTGCCGCTGGGCCCGATGACCGTCGTGTGGAGCGACTGGTACATGTTGAACTTGGGCATCGCGATGTAGTCCTTGAACCGCCCCGGCACCGGGTTCCACCGCGCGTGGATGGTGCCCAGCGCCGCGTAGCAGTCGCGGACGGTGTCGACGAGGACGCGGATGCCCACCAGGTCGTAGATCTCGGCGAAGTCCCGGCCCCGCACGATCATCTTCTGGTAGACGCTGTAGTAGTGCTTGGGGCGGCCGGTGACGGTCGCCTTGATGCGGGCGGCGCGCAGGTCCTGCTGCACCTGGTCGGTGACGACCGCCAGGTACTCGTCCCGCTTGGGGGCGCGCTCCGCGACCAGCCGGACGATCTCGTCGTACATCTTGGGGTAGAGGATCGCGAACGCGAGGTCCTCCAGCTCCCACTTGATGGTGTTCATGCCCAGCCGGTGCGCCAGCGGGGCGTAGATCTCCAGCGTCTCGCGGGCCTTCTTCTCCTGCTTCTCCCGCTTGAGGTAACGCATGGTGCGCATGTTGTGCAGGCGGTCGGCGAGCTTGATGACCAGCACACGCGGGTCCTTCGCCATGGCGACGACCATCTTGCGCACCGTCTCGGCCTGCGCGGCCTCGCCGAACTTGACCTTGTCCAGCTTGGTGACGCCGTCCACCAGCAGCGCGACGGAGTCGCCGAAGTCGCGGCGCAGCGCGTCCAGGCCGTACTCGGTGTCCTCGACGGTGTCGTGCAGCAGCCCGGCCATCAGCGTCGCCGGGTCCATGCCCAGCTCGGCCAGGATCGTCGTGACCGCGAGCGGGTGCGTGATGTACGGGTCGCCGCTCTTGCGCTTCTGGCCGCGGTGCCAGCGTTCGGCGACCTGGTAGGCGCGCTCGATCTGGCGCAGCTGCGACGTGTCGCCCTTGGGGTCGTTGCTGCGGACTATGCGCAGCAGGGGCTCCAGGACCGGGTTGTACGGGCTGGAACGCTGGACGCCGAGCCGGGCGAGACGGGCGCGGACACGGTTGGAGGAGGTGGCGGGCCGGTTCGGGGCCACGCTCCCGGGAGTGCGTACGGGCCGGGCGGCGGGCGTCGCCGGGGCGGCGGGAGCGGGCCCGGCAACCTTGCTCTCCGCGGGTGCGGCGGGCGCGACGGGAGGAGCCGCGGAGAGGGAAGCCGCTTGCTTCCCGTCTGCGGTCGTCGTCGGCTGAGCCTGCCTGGCCTCTTCTTGCAAGGGCACTCCTTATGGTCCCCTCCCGGCCGGAGACGGGCGAGGAGGGAGGTTCCGAGACACCATGGTAGCGATCTGACCGGGTGGACCGCGTCCCGTCCGCCCCGTGGACCCCCCGCAACGCCCGGAGGAGTGCCCCGCACCGCTTCCGGGCCGGGAGCCCGCCTCCTGCCGTCGAGCCGCCGACGGGCTGGTCAGGCCCTCGGCGTCCGCGGTCGTCCCGGGATCCCGGCACCCCCACATCCCCGCGTCCCCGCATCCCGGACATGCGTGTGGCGCCGGAGCCGGAACTCTGGCGCCACACGTCGCAAAAGGGTGCTCAGACCGCGATCAGTGCCTCCAGGGGGGCACCGCCCAGGGACCGGGCGAGGCGGGCGCGCCCGCCGAGGAAGCCCAGTTCCAGGAGGACCGCGACACCGGCGACGTCGGCGCCGGTGCGGCGGATCAGCTCCAGGGACGCCTCCGCCGTGCCGCCGGTGGCGAGCACGTCGTCGATGACCAGGACCCGGTCACCGGCCGAGAAGGCGTCCTGGTGGACCTCGATCTCGGCGGTGCCGTACTCCAGCTCGTACGCCTGGCCCAGCGTCGCCCCGGGCAGCTTGCCCGCCTTGCGCACGGGCACGAACCCGAGCCCGGCGCGGGCGGCTGCCGGGGCGGCGAGGATGAACCCGCGCGCCTCGAGGCCGACGACCTTGTCGGCGCCGTGCCGGGCGCAGAGCCCGGCCAGGGCGTCGATCAGCGCGTTGAACGCCGCGGGGTCGGCCAGCAGCGGGGTGATGTCCTTGAACGTCACGCCCGGCTTCGGGTGGTCGGGCACGTCCCGGATGCGGCTGAGCAGCAGGCTGCGCAGCCCTTCCGGGGTGGCGTCCGCGATGGTCATCGGTGGTGTTCCTCGGTCCTTCGTCGCTGCGACTCGTCGAACGTCCGCCGCGTCCTCAGTGGCGCTTGCCGGAGGGACGGTTGCGGCTGCGGTTGCGGGCCGGCTGGTTGCGCTGGCCGCCGACGACGGCGGCACCCGCGTGGGTGTCGTCCTCCGCCGGTCCGCCGTCCCCGTCCACGGGGGCCCCGTCCTGCGGCTCGTCCACGCCGTCCTCGCCGCGGCGGGCGTCGGCGGCGCGCTTGGCGAGCACGCGCTTGCGCAGCGCCTTCATCTCCGGGGCGCGCTCCTTGAGGTCCGCGACCAGCGGGGTCGCAATAAAGATCGAGGAGTACGCACCGGCGGTGAGGCCGACGAAGAGCGACAGGGCGATGTCGTTGAGCATGCCCGCGCCGAGCAGACCGCCGCCGACGAAGAGCAGGCCCGCCACCGGGAGCAGCGCCACGACCGTGGTGTTGATCGAACGCACCAAGGTCTGGTTGAGGCTGCGGTTGGCCAGCTCGCTGTACGTGTGGCGGTTCTGCTTGGTGATGTCCTTGGTGGACTCCTTCAGACCGTCGAAGACGACGACGGTGTCGTAGAGGGAGTAACCGAGGACGGTCAGCAGACCGATCACGGTGCCCGGGGTGACCTCGAAGCCCACGATGGCGTAGACGCCGATGGTGATCGTGAGGTCGTGGATCAGGGCGATCAGCGCGGCCACGGCCTTGCGCCACTCGAAGGCGATCGCCAGGTAGATCGTCACCAGGACCATGAAGATCACCAGGCCCTGGAAGGCCTTCTTGGAGATCTCGTCGCCCCAGCTCGGACCGATGATCTGCGGGTCGATGTCGGCCGACTTGACGTTCAGGTCCTCGGCGATCTCGCCCTGGATCTTCTTCGCCTCGGTGAGCGAGATGTCGCTGATCTGGACGCGGACGGCGCCCGTGCCGAGCTTCTGCACGATGGCCTGGTGACCACCGGTGTTGCCGGCGATCTTGTCCTGGACCTGGCTGACCGACATCTCGGTCTTCGGGGTCGTGAAGACCGCGCCGCCGGAGAACTCGATGCCGAGCTTGAGGCCGTTGACGGCGAGACCGACGATCGCCGCGATGGTGATCAGGATCGAGACGCCGTACCAGAGCTTGCGCTTGCCGACGAAGTCGTAGGCGATCTCGCCTCGGTGCAGGCGGTGCCCGAGGTTGCCGAGCCGGGACATCAGGCCTCCTTGACGTCGGTACGGGCCGCGGGGCGGCGAGTGCGGCGCAGCGGGGGGTTGACGCCCAGGGCACGCGGGTCGAGCCCGGACCAGGGGTGTCCGCTGGCGTAGAACTTCTTGCGGGCCAGGATCGTCATCAGCGGCTTGGTGAAGAGGAACACCACGGCCACGTCGAGCAGCGTCGTCAGACCCAGGGTGAAGGCGAAGCCCTGCACCTTGCCGACCGAGACGACGAAGAGCACGGCGGCCGACAGGAACGACACGAAGTCCGAGACGAGGATCGTGCGGCGGGCGCGCGGCCAGCCACGGGCCACGGCCGGCTGCAGGGAGCGGCCCTCGCGCAGCTCGTCACGGATGCGTTCGAAGAAGACGATGAACGAGTCCGCGGTGATGCCGATGGCCACGATGGCGCCGCACACCGCCGGCAGGTTCAGTGCGAAGCCGATGGCCGGGCCGAGCAGCGTCATGATCTCGTAGGTGAGGATCGCCGAGACGATGAGGCTCAGGATCGCCACGAAGCTCAGGCCGCGGTAGTAGGCGACCAGGTAGAGCACGACCAGGGCGAGGCCGACGCCGCCGGCGATGAGGCCGCCGTGCAGCTGCTCGCCGCCGACCGCGGCCGAGACCTTGGTGACGTCCGACTTGTCGAAGGTGAGCGGCAGGGAGCCGTAGGACAGGACGTTCGCCAGGTCCTGGGAGCTCTCCTGGGTGAAGCTGCCGTAGATCTCGGCGCTTCCGCTCAGGGTCTGGTTCACCGAGGGGGCGGAGACGACCTCGTTGTCCAGCACGATCGCGAACTGGTTGTTCGGCGGCTGCTGCTGCGACAGCTGCGAGGTGATCTTCGAGAAGGCCTTGGAGCCGGTGCCGTCGAAGTTCAGGGTGACGACCCAGCCGTTGCCGCCCTGGGTGTCGAACTGCGCGGCGGCCTTGCTGACGTTCTTGCCGTCGACCGCGGCGGGACCGAGGGCGTACTTGGCGCCGCCGTCCTGGCTGCACGCGACGATCTTGTCGGTCGGCTTGGCCTTGAGGTTCAGGTTGGCGCGCGTCTTCGCGTCGGAGCAGTCCAGCGCGGCGAGCTTCGCCTGCAGGTCCTCCGGGATGGAGGTGTCCAGCGTGCTGCCGGGGGCCGCGGCGCTCGCCGAAGGCGTCGGGGTCGGCGAGGGCGAGCCCGAAGCGGGGGCGGACGGCGTCGACGAGGCCTTCAGCGCGTCGGTGACGGCGCGGCCCTGCGTCGAGGCGCTCGCGGACGGGGAGCCGGAGACCTTGGCGCCGGTGGAGGCGCTCGCGGACGGCGAGGCCGGGGCCGAGGGCGAGCCCGAGGGGCTGGCGCCGGGCGATTCCGACGCCGCCGGGGCGTTGGCCACCTCGGCGAGCACCGGGCGGAAGTAGAGCTGGGCCGTGGTGCCGACCTGCTGCTCGGCCTGCGCGGCGTTGGTGCCCTTGGGGATGTTGACGATGATGTTCCGGTCGCCCTGGATCTGGCTTTCGGCTTCCGAGACACCAAGACCGTTGACACGCCGGTCGATGATCGCCTTGGCGGTGTCCATGTTGGTCTTGTTGATCGCGCCGGCCTGGTCGCTCTTGGCCGTCAGCGTGATGCTCGTACCGCCGGCGAGGTCGATGCCCAGCCGGGGGGTGGTGTGGCCGGAGAGGAACATCCCTCCGGTAAGCGCCACGATGGCCAGCAGGATCACTGCCAGCGCCCGCCCGGGGTATCCCTGGCTCCCCGAGGGCTTACGGCCCCTCTTCGGTGCTGCCACCTTCTCGATTCTCCCTGTCCAACCGCCCTGCGGACCTGCGCGCGCAGCAGGGCGGCACGATGAGTAGTACGGACTTGCCGAACCTGAAACGTACCGGCCGGGCCGTTACTTCTTGTCGGTGCCGTCCGTCTTGGCGGCGTCCTCGGTCGCGCCCTCGTCGGCGGTCTTGCTCAGGTCGACGTGCTCGTCGGCCTTCTCGACGTCCTCGACGTCCTCGGCGTCGTGCGCCTCGAGCTCGGGCTCCGGGTCGATGCCGTGGACGACGCGGTCGTACTCGGCCTGGTCGAGGACGGCGGCGATGGCGTTCTTCGCGAAGTGCGCGTGGACGCCGTCGGCCAGCTCCAGCAGGACCGTATCCTCGTTGACCTCCTTGACCACGGCGTACATGCCGCCGATCGTCCGGACGCCCGAGCCGGGGGACATCTGGTCACGCATCTGCGTGGCCTGGCGCTGACGGTTCTTCGCGGAGCGGGTCATCAGCAGCATGACACCGATGATCAGGACGAAAGGCAGGATTTGAACCAGATTCATGGTGTCTTGACGATCCTTCGCACGGCCGTTGGGGCCTGGTCTACGGGATTGTGGGTGTCGGTCCCGGAGGCACGACGTCGGCGGAGTCTAAGCGTTCGTTCGCCGGTGGAACAACGCCAAGCATTACACCGAGGTTCCTGCGGCGGCGAGTCTCCCCGCCGTCAAGGGCCGAACAGCCCGTCTTGCCCGGGTCCGCCGCCCTGTGGCGGCACGAGTCCAAGGTGTGCCCAGGCGGCGGGAGTGGCGACGCGGCCACGGGGTGTGCGCGCCAGGAGCCCCTCGCGCACCAGGAACGGTTCGGCCACCTCCTCCACCGTCTCCCGCTCCTCCCCCACGGCCACCGCCAGTGTCGACAGCCCCACCGGGCCGCCGCCGAAGAGCCCCAGCAGGGCCTGCAGCACGGCGCGGTCCAGCCGGTCCAGGCCGCGGCCGTCGACCTCGTACACGTGCAGTGCCCGGGCGGCGACCTCGCGCGTGATCACGCCGTCGACCTTCACCTGCGCGAAGTCCCGTACGCGGCGCAGGAGTCGGTTGGCGATGCGCGGGGTGCCGCGGGAGCGGCCGGCGATCTCCGCGGCGCCCTCGGGCTCGATCTCGACGTCCAGCAGGCGCGCGGAGCGGTGGATGACCCGCTCCAGCTCGGCCGGGGCGTAGAACTCCATGTGGCCGGTGAAGCCGAAGCGGTCGCGCAGCGGCGGCGGCAGCAGGCCGGCCCGGGTCGTGGCGCCGACCAGGGTGAACGGCGGCAGCTCGAGGGGGATGGCGGTGGCGCCGGGTCCCTTGCCGACGATGACGTCGACCCGGAAGTCCTCCATCGCCATGTAGAGCATCTCCTCGGCGGGCCGGGACATCCGGTGGATCTCGTCGAGGAAGAGCACCTCGCCCTCGGCGAGGGAGGAGAGGATCGCCGCGAGGTCCCCGGCGTGCTGGATGGCGGGGCCGGAGGTGATGCGGATCGGGGCGCCCATCTCGGCTGCGATGATCATCGACAGGGTCGTCTTGCCGAGCCCGGGGGCGCCGGAGAGCAGCACGTGGTCCGCGGTGCCGCCCCGCTGGCGCGCGGCCTTCAGCACCAGGTCGAGCTGTTCGCGGACCCGCTCCTGGCCGACGAACTCCTCCAGCGCCTTGGGCCGCAGCGCCGCCTCGACGGCCTGGTCCTCGCCGTCTGCGGCGGCGCCGACGAGACGGTCGGCGGTGGTCGGTACGGACTCGTCGTCCCAGTTCACTTCGGTGCGCCTTACGCTCGGCGGGCTACGGTCAGCGGGCTCGGTTCAGGGTCTGCAGGGCGGCCCGCAGGAGGGCCCCGACCTGCGGCTCGGCGCTCGCCTCCGCCTGCGGCGTCACCGCGGCCACGGCCTCCTCCGCCTCGCGCGGTTGGTAGCCCAGGCCGATCAGCGCGGCGTGCAGCTGCTCGCGCCAGGAGGCGGGCCCTGCGGCCACCGCGGGGCGTGCGACGCCCGCCGCGCCCACGGGGGCGCCGAGGCGGTCCCTGAGCTCCAGCAGCAGCCGCTGGGCGCCCTTCTTGCCGATGCCCGGGACGGCGGTCAGGGCCTTCTCGTCGCCGGTGGCGACGGCCGTGCGCAGCGCGTCGGGGCTGTGCACCGCGAGCATGGCCTGGGCGAGCCGGGGACCGACGCCGCTGGCGGTCTGCAGCAGTTCGAAGACCTGGCGTTCGTCGTCGTCGGCGAAGCCGTAGAGGGTGAGGGAGTCCTCGCGGACGACGAGGGAGGTGGCGAGCCGGGCCTGCTCCCCCAGGCGGAGCGACGCCAGGGTGCCCGGGGAGCACTGGACGGCCATGCCGATGCCGCCGACCTCGATCACCGCGATGTCCGGGGCGAGGGCGGCGACGGGCCCGCTGACGAAGGCGATCATGTGCTGGGCTCCTGGGTTCGTGCTCGGGCGACGGCCTGCTGGAGGCGGTTGGTCGCGGTGCCGCGCCAGATGTGACAGATGGCGAGTGCCAGCGCGTCGGCGGCGTCGGCGGGCTTCGGCGGGGCGTCGAGCCGCAGCAGCCGGGTGACCATGGCACCGACCTGCGCCTTGTCGGCCCGGCCGCTGCCGGTGACGGCGGCCTTGACCTCGCTGGGGGTGTGCAGATGGACGGGCAGGCCGCGGCGGGATGCGCACAGCATGGCGACGGCGCTGGCTTGGGCCGTGCCCATCACGGTGCGCACGTTGTGCTGGCTGAACACCCGTTCCACGGCGACGGCTTGGGGCGCGTACTCGTCCAGCCAGGCCTCTATGCCGCGCTCGATCAGCACGAGGCGATGGCCGATGTCGGCCTCCGCCGGGGTGCGGACGACCCCGACGCCGGCCATGCGCAGCGGCTTGCCGGGGGCACCGTCCACCACGCCCACGCCGCAGCGGGTCAGCCCCGGGTCCACGCCCAGCACACGCACCCCGCCCCTCCCTCCCTCGGACAGCCGTTCAAGCGGTCCCTGGAGGTTATCGGGTGCCACCGACAACGACGGCGGCCCGGTGGGGGTGTGTCCTCCCCACGGGCCGCCGTCCTGCCGTACGTCCTGCCGGACCGGATCAGGCCTCGACCTTCTCCATGATCTCGTCGGAGACGTCGAAGTTGGCGAAGACGTTCTGCACGTCGTCGCTGTCCTCGAGCGCGTCGATGAGCTTGAAGATCTTGCGCGCGCCCTCCTCGTCCAACTCCACCTGCATGGTGGGGACGAAGTTGGCCTCGGCGGAGTCGTAGTCGATGCCCGCGTCCTGGAGCGCCGAGCGCACCGCGACGAGGTCGGTCGCCTCGCTGAGCACCTCGAAGGACTCACCGAGGTCGTTGACCTCCTCGGCGCCCGCGTCCAGGACCGCGCCGAGCACGTCGTCCTCGTTGAGCTCGCCCTTGGGGACGATCACGACGCCCTTGCGGTTGAACAGGTAGGACACCGAGCCGGGGTCGGCCATGGAGCCGCCGTTGCGGGTCATGGCGACGCGCACGTCGGAGGCGGCGCGGTTGCGGTTGTCGGTGAGGCACTCGATGAGCACCGCGACACCGTTGGGGCCGTAGCCCTCGTACATGATCGTCTCGTAGTCGGCGCCGCCCGCCTCGAGACCGGCTCCGCGCTTGACCGCACTGTCGATGTTCTTGTTGGGCACCGAGCTCTTCTTCGCCTTCTGGATGGCGTCGAAGAGGGTCGGGTTACCGGAGATGTCGGCGCCGCCCGCGCGGGCGGCGACCTCGATGTTCTTGATCAGCTTCGCGAAGAGCTTGCCGCGCTTGGCGTCGATCACGGCCTTCTTGTGCTTCGTCGTAGCCCATTTAGAGTGGCCGGACATCAGCCTGTCTCCTTCACGTCACCGATTGCTTCACCAACACTGCGATCCTACCGGGATCACCTCACCGGGCGGCGCGCACCATGTCGACGAAGTACCGGTGCACCCGGTGGTCCCCGGTCAGTTCGGGGTGGAACGAGGTGGCCAGGAGGTTGCCCTGGCGCACGGCGACGATCGTTCCGTCGTCGAGCCGGGCCAGCGTGGCGACCCCGCTGCCGGTGGACTCGACCCAGGGTGCGCGGATGAAGACGCCCTCGACCGGGCCGCCTTCCACGCCCTCGACCTCGACCGCGGTCTCGAAGGACTCGTTCTGCCGGCCGAAGGCGTTGCGGCGCACGATCATGTCGATCCCGCCGAAGGTCTCCTGGTCGTCCCTGCCGTCCAGGATCTTTTCGGCGAGCATGATCATCCCGGCGCAGGTGCCGTAGACCGGAAGCCCGTCCCGGATGCGGTCGCGCAGCGGTTCCATCATGCCGAAGAGCGTGGCGAGCTTGGACATCGTGGTCGACTCGCCGCCCGGGACCACCAGACCGTCCACCTCGGCCAGTTCCTCGGGCCGCCGCACGGGGCGGGCCAGGGCGTCGGCCTCGGCGAGCGCGACCAGGTGCTCGCGGACGTCGCCCTGCAGGGCGAGGACTCCGATGGTCGGGGGGCTGCTGGACACGGGGTGGGACCTTCCGGAACGTCGGGTGGGGCAACGGACGATGGGCAGGCCGTCGCCGGCCTGCCCATCGCGGGGCGTGGGGCGCCTACCAGCCGCGGTTGGCGTAGCGCTCGGCCTCGGGCAGGGTGTCGCAGTTGATGCCGACCATGGCCTCGCCCAGGTTGCGGGAGGCATCCGCGATGATCTTGGGGTCGTCGTAGAAGGTGGTGGCCTTCACGATGGCGGCGGCCCGCTTGGCGGGGTCGCCGGACTTGAAGATGCCGGAGCCGACGAAGACGCCCTCGGCGCCGAGCTGGCGCATCAGCGCCGCGTCGGCAGGGGTGGCGACACCACCCGCGGAGAACAGCACGACCGGCAGCTTGCCGAGCTCGGCGACCTCCTTGACGAGCTCGTACGGGGCGCGCAGCTCCTTGGCGGCGGCGTACAGCTCGTGGTTGTCGTAGCCGCGCAGGCGGGCGATCTCGTTCTTGATCTGGCGCAGGTGACGGACGGCCTCGACCACGTTGCCGGTGCCGGCCTCGCCCTTGGAGCGGATCATGGCCGCTCCCTCGGCGATGCGGCGCAGGGCCTCGCCCAGGTTGGTGGCGCCGCAGACGAAGGGCGTGGTGAAGGCCCACTTGTCGGAGTGGTTGACCTCGTCGGCCGGGGTGAGCACCTCGGACTCGTCGATGTAGTCGACGCCGAGCGACTGCAGGACCTGCGCCTCGACGAAGTGGCCGATGCGGGACTTGGCCATCACCGGGATCGAGACGGCGTCGATGATGCCCTCGATCATGTCCGGGTCGGACATGCGGGCCACGCCGCCGTCCTTGCGGATGTCGGCGGGGACCCGCTCCAGCGCCATGACGGCGACGGCACCCGCGTCCTCGGCGATCTTGGCCTGCTCGGGGGTGACGACATCCATGATCACGCCGCCCTTGAGCTGCTCGGCCATGCCGCGCTTGACGCGGGCGGTGCCGGTCTCGGGGGACTCGGGGTTGCTGGGAAGCGTGGTGGACACGGGGACCTCACTCGGAGACTCAACTGCAGGGTCACGGCAGCCCGCGGAGTCTGCGGGCCTCCTCACGGACGGCCGGCGGAACACCGATGGTTGCTCTGTGTTTCATGGTGGACCGCACGAAGTGGACCGCAAAAGGGCCAATCGCTCCTCAGTGGCCTGCCACGCCCTCCGCGGTCAGGACGACCGGGGGCTCGTCGTCCATCTCGAACGTCACCGGCTGCGCCGCGTGCCCGGCGAGCCGGAACCAGCGCACCTTGCGGTGCTCGCGCAGCGCCCTGGCGGCGCGCACGGCGTCGTTGTGGAAGCGCCGCGCCATCGGCACCCGGCGCACCGCCTGGGTGAGCTCGCGGGCGGCCTCGTCGCCGCCGGGGGCGGCCCGGACGGCGTCGACCGCGTCGGACTCGGCGAAGACCGCGCGCAGTGCCTGGCTCAGTTCGCTCTCGGCCACCTCGCGCTGTTCGTCCAGGGCCTGCCGGGCGGAGTGCGCGGCCTCGTAGAGCACGATGCTCGCCGCCGGGTCCAGCACCCCCGCGGTGGCCAGCTCCTGGGCCACGGAGGCCCTGCGCAGCAGCTGCGCGTCCAGCGCGGCGCGGGCGGCGTCGATACGGGCGTGCAGGCGGTCCAGCCGGCCCGCGGTCCAGCTCAGGTAGAGGCCGACGGCGACCAGCGCCACGGCGACCCAGATGAAGGTGGTCACGGGCCGCAAGGCTACCGGTGCGCCCGGTGCGGCCCACCGGGCGGCGGACCGCCGGGGCGCCGGCGGCGGGCTTCGGTCGCGGGCTTCGGCCGCGGGTGGCGGTTCCGGGGTCAGTCGCGGGCGAAGCCCAAGCGGGCCCGCAGGCCCACCCGCTCGTCGGCGGCGACCGCCACGGCGCCGGCGGTGACGGTCTCGTACACCGCGAGGATGTCGGCGGCCACGACTGACCAGTCGAAGCGCCGGACGTGCCGGGAGCCCAGCTCGCGCAGCTGCGCACGCCGCTCGGCGTCGCCCAGGAGCCGTACGGCGGAGGCGGCCAGCGCGTCCGGGTCCTCGTTGGGGAAGAGCTCGCCGGCCGCGCCCCCGTCGAGCACCTGGCGGAAGGCGTCCAGGTCGCTGGCGAGCACCGGCGCCCCGGCCGACATGGCCTCGACCAGGATGATGCCGAAGCTCTCGCCGCCGGTGTTGGGCGCCACGTACAGGTCGACGCTGCGCAGCAGCCGCGCCTTGTCCTCGTCGCTGACCATGCCGAGGAACTCGACCTGGTCGCGCATCTCCTTGGGCAGGCTCTCCACGGCCTCGGCCTCGTCGCCGCGCCCGGCGACCAGCAGCCGGGTGCCCGGCCGCTCGGCGAGGATCTTCGGCAGGGCCTTCATCAGCACGGGCAGGCCCTTGCGGGGCTCGTCGATCCGCCCGATGAAGCCGATGGTCCTCCCCCCGTCCTCGCCGGGGAGACCTCCGCCCTGCCACTCCGTCTTGGGCTCGGCGTCGGCGAAGAAGCCCACGTCGACGCCGTTGGGGATGACGACGGCGTCCCCGCCCAGGTGCTCGACCAGGGTGCGCCGGGCGTACTCGCTGACCGCGATGCGGGCGCTGATCTTCTCCAGCGCCGCCTGCAGGATCGGGTAGGCGGCGATCATCGCCCGGGAGCGCGGGTTGGAGGTGTGGAAGGTGGCCACGATCGGCCCCTGCGCCGCCCAGCAGGTCAGCAGGCCGAGGGAGGGCGAGGAGGGCTCGTGGACGTGGATGACGTCGAAGGCGCCCTCGTGGAGCCAGCGGCGCACCCGCGCGGCCGACAGGAAGCCGAAGTTCAGCCGCGCGACCGAGCCGTTGTACGGCACGGGCACGGCACGGCCGGAGGAGGTGACGTACGGCGGCAGCGGGGTGTCGTCGTCGGCCGGCGCCAGGACGGAGACCTCGTGGCCGAGCGCGATGAGGTGCTCGGCGAGGTCGCGGATGTGGAACTGGACGCCGCCTGGGACGTCCCACGAGTACGGGCTGACGATCCCGATCCTCAAGGCTTCTCCGTTCCGGAGCGGTCGGTGGGGTCGCCGGACACCGGGGAGGACGCCGCGTCGCGCCCTGCCGGTTGCCCGGCCGGCGCGTCCGCCCGCGGTTCGAGGTCGGCGAGCCACAGCCGCTGCAGCATGTGCCAGTCCTCGGGGTGCTCGGCGATGCCGGCGGCGAAAACGTCCGCCAGGCGCTGCGTCATGACGGCGGTCCGCTCCGCCCGCGTGCCCTCCTCCGGCACCTCGATCGGTGCGTGGACCTGGCCCTGGAGGTTGGGCGACTCGTCGTACCACAAGGTGACCGGCAGCAGCAGCGCCCCGGTCTGCTGGGCGAGGAGCGCGGGGCCCGCGGGCATGCGGGTGGCCTCGCCGAAGAAGTCCACCTCGACGCCGGAGGAGGACAGGTCGCGGTCGGCGACCAGGCACACCAGGCCACCGCCGCGCAGCCGCCGGGCCAGCGCGCCGAAGGCGGCGCCGCCGGTGTGCGGCAGCACCTCCATGCCCAGGCCCTCGCGGTAGGCGACGAAGCGGTCGTACAGGCTCTCGGGCTTGAGCCGCTCGGCGACGGTGGCGAAGGGCACCCCGAGCCGGGTGGTGACCCAGGCGCCCGCGAGGTCCCAGTTGGCCATGTGCGGCAGGGCGAGGACGACGCCGCGGCCGGAGGCCAGGCCGTCCTCGAGGTGGTGCAGGTCCTTGCAGTCGAACGCGGAGCCGATGCGTTCCTTGCTCCAGGCCGGCAGCCGGAAGGACTCCATCCAGTAGCGCAGGTACGAGCGCATGCCGGCCTTCGACAGCTCCCGCAGCCGCGCCTCGTCGGCGTCGGGCACGACCCTGGCCAGGTTGGACTCCAGGCGCTGCACGCCCTTGCCGCGGCGGTTCCAGGCCAGGTCGGCGACGGACCGGCCGAGCCGCGCCGCGGCGGGTTCCGGCAGCCGTTTGACCGCGCCCCAGCCCAGCCCGTACAACGCGTCGGTCAGCCCGTCCTTCACGCCCGCCCGCTCCCTTCGTGCGCCGCGGCGTCGGCCTCGAAGGCCTCGCGGCGCACGGTGATCACCCGCTGCACCAGCGTCACCAGGCTGCCGACGGCCACGATCCACAGGGCGATCGGCAGCAGCCACTGGATGCCGGGGACGCCGAACTTGTGGAGCCCCGCGAAACCGCAGGCCACCAGTGAGATCACCAGTCGCTCGGCCCGTTCGACCAGGCCGTTGACCGCGACCGGCAGTCCGATGCTCTCACCGCGCGCCTTGGTGTACGAGACCACCTGGCCGCTGGCGAGGCAGAAGATCGTCACCGCGCACAGCACGAGGTCGTCCCCGCCCCCGGCGTACCAGAGCGCCAGCCCGCCGAAGATGGCCGCGTCGGCCACCCGGTCCAGGGTGGAGTCCAGGAAGGCGCCCCAGCGGCTGGAGACGCCCGCCTGTCGGGCCATGTTGCCGTCCACCAGGTCCGAGAAGACGAACAGGGTGATGACGACCGTGCCCCAGAAGAACTCGCCCCTGGGGTAGAAGACCAGCGCTCCCGCGACCACGCCTCCCGTGCCGATCAGCGTGACCGTGTCCGGGCTGACGCCCCGGCGGAGCAGAAACGCGGCGAACGGTGTGAGGACACGCGTGAAGAAAGCACGCGCGTACTTGTTCAGCATGGCCTTCCCGGAGGTTCGTGGGGTGCACCGGCACGACCCCGTCGGCCGTCCGGCTGGCCCATCGTAGCCAGGCGCGTTCCGCGGCAGGTCCGTGGCTCCCGTCCTACCGCGGCACGTACGACGTATGGACGCACCGTGACGGGCGTGGGAAGGTCGAATTACCGCGGGCGTCACTGCAGACCGCCCTGGGCGGGTGGTCTCCCGTGGCGCCAGTCCCCATGCCGTGACGGACCGGGAGGCGAGGCACATGGGCGACAGGAGAGACGCAGGTCCGGGAGCCGCCGGAAGGGCATTGGCGGCCGGCCGGCCCGAGGATGTACGCAACGTGGTGCTGGTCGGCCACAGTGGCTCCGGGAAGACGACGCTGGTCGAGGCGCTCGCCCTGGCGACAGGGGCGGTGAACCGCGCCGGGCACGTGGCCGACGGCGGGACCGTCTCCGACCACGACGAGATCGAACACCGTCAGCAACGCTCGGTACAGCTCTCGCTGGTACCGGTGGAGTGGGACGGAATCAAGATCAATCTGTTGGACACCCCCGGGTACGCCGACTTCGTGGGGGAACTCAGGGCCGGTCTGCGGGCAGCGGACGCGGCCCTCTTCGTCGTCTCGGCGGCCGACGGCGTCGACGGCGCCACCCGGATGGTCTGGGAGGAGTGCGCGGCGGTCGGCATGCCGCGTGCGGTCGTCGTCACACACCTGGAAGCGGCACGGGCCGACTTCGAGGAGATGACCGAGACGTGCCGTGAGGCCTTCGGGGGCGACTCCCCCGACTCGGTGCTGCCGCTGTACCTCCCGCTCCACGGGGAGGAGACCGCGGACGGCCACACACCCGTGACCGGGCTCATCGGCCTGCTGTCGCAGCGCGTCTACGACTACTCCTCCGGCAAGCGCGAGGAGCGCCCGCCGGACGAGGCGCAGCTGCCCGCGATGGACGACGCACGTGCCCGGCTCATCGAGGGGATCATCGCCGAGAGCGAGGACGAGACCCTCATGGACCGCTACCTGGGCGGCGAGGAGCTCGACCTCAAGACACTGGTCCAGGACCTGGAACGGGCCGTGGCGCGCGGCTCCTTCCACCCCGTGCTGGCCGCCGCGCCGGCCGCGGAGGGCTGCAAGCAGGGCATCGGCACCGTGGAGCTGCTGGAACTGGTCACCGGCGGCTTCCCGACGCCGCTGGAACGTGAGGTCCCCCAGGTCAGCACCCCCCAGGGGACGTCGCACGCGCAGCTCACCTGCGATCCCGACGGACCGCTGGCCGCCGAGGTCGTGAAGACCTCCTCCGACCCGTACGTGGGGCGGATCAGCCTCGTGCGGGTGTTCTCCGGCACCCTGCGCCCCGACGAGACCGTCCACGTCTCCGGCCACGGCCTGGAGGACCGCGGCCACGAGGACCACGACGTCGACGAGCGCGTCGGCGCCCTGTCCTCGCCCTTCGGCAAACAGCAGCGGACGGTGCCGCACTGCGTGGCCGGCGACCTGGCCTGCGTCGCCAAACTGACCCGCGCGGAGACCGGCGACACGCTCTCCGCCAAGGACGACCCGCTGCTCATGGAGCCCTGGCTGATGCCGGACCCCCTGCTGCCGGTCGCGATCCAGGCGCACAGCAAGGCCGACGAGGACAAGCTCTCCGTCGGCCTGTCCCGGCTCGTCGCCGAGGACCCCACGATGCGGCTGGAACAGAACCCCGACACCCGGCAGGTCGTGCTGTGGTGCCTGGGCGAGGCCCACATGGACGTGGCGCTGGAGCGGCTGCGCACGCGTTACGGCGTGCAGGTCGACGCCGTGCCGCACAAGGTGGCGCTCCGCGAGACCTTCGGCGAGAAGTCGACGGCGCGCGGACGGCACGTCAAGCAGTCCGGCGGGCACGGCCAGTACGCCATCTGCGACATCGAGGTCGAACCGCTGCCGGTCGGCTCCGGCATCCAGTTCGTCGACAAGGTCGTCGGAGGCGCGGTACCGCGGCAGTTCATCCCCTCGGTGGAGAAGGGCGTCCGCGCCCAGGCCGCCAAGGGCGTGGCCCTCGGCTTCCCGGTCGAGGACATCCGCATCACCCTGGTCGACGGCAAGGCGCACTCGGTGGACTCCTCCGACGCCGCCTTCCAGACCGCGGGCGCGCTCGCCCTGCGCGAGGCGGCCACGCAGTGCCGCATCCACCTGCTGGAACCGGTCAGCGAGATCCGCGTCATGGTGCCGGACGAGTACGTCGGGCCGGTGATGAGCGACCTGTCCGGGCGCCGCGGACGGGTGCTGGGCACCGAACCGGTCGGCCTGGGACGCACCTTGGTGCGGGCCGAGGTACCGGAGATCGAGATCGGGCGCTACGCGGTCGACCTGCGGTCGCTGTCGCACGGCACCGGACGGTACGGCCGCAGCTACGCCCGGCACGAGCCGATGCCGCCCCAGCTGGCGCAGAAGCTGAGGGAGCAGCACGCCCAGGAGTCCGGCAAGTAACCCCCGTACGGGGGACGTTGACGGCCCGGCGGAACGATCTTCTTCCGTCGGGCCGATGACGCACGTCACACCCCCCGTATACGCTGGGTGGGCGGCGTCGCAGGTGTGCCGGTGCCGCGACCGGGGAAAGGGCCGTGCGGGTTCACGTCCGCGCGGGCGGGGACCAGAAGGGGGCGGCAGTGACCGACGGTTTCGACTTCCTGAGCCCGGGCGCGCAGATACCGCTGAGCGGTGTCGACGGGCAGACGGGTGCCACCCAGGCCCTCGCGTCGGCCGCGTACCGTGACAGTCCCATGGATGCCCTCTCCACGGCCGACGCGGGCAAGTCGTCGGTCAAGGAGGCGAAGGTCAAGCTGCTGCAGGCGAACCTGGGCGAGGCCTTCGCCCGCGCCGTGCAGAACCGGATGCTGGGCGCCTCCCGCAACGAGCTGGTGCAGTCCTTCGGCGCGGAGCCGCAGACCGTCGTCGAGCACTGCCTGGCCGCCAACCGGATCCGCCAGGAGCGCGACAACAAGCTGACGGCCGTGATGGCCGTGTTCGGCCTGCTCTTCCTGCCCGGGATGCTGGTCTGGCTGGGCGCCTTCCAACTCCGCGCCCTCGTACGGAGGTCCGAGGGCTCCCGGGCAGGGCTGCTCGGCTCGGTGGTGCTGCTCGTGGTCGGCTTCTTCGCGGTCCTCTTCGTCGTCAACCCGCCGCTCACCGGCTTCTGGTCGCAGTACCTGAGGGTGATGATGGTGGCCCCGGTCCTCGGCTGGTTCTGGGCGAAGCGGCTCTGCGAGCAGACCGCCAAGGACCTGCGCGAACGCTGGGCGGGGCTGGTCTCGGGCAGCGGCGTCGGCGCGAAGATCCCCGAGGCCGTGCCGCGCAACCCCAACCAGACCCGGGCCGAGAAGCTGCGCCAGAGCCTGGCCAAGCTCTCCGCCGAGCAGCAGAGCAACGTGGTCTTCTACCAAGGCTCCAAGGGCGTGCTCGGCATGGGCGCCCGGTGGGGCGCCTGGCACATGGCCGAGGAACTGACGCCCCGCGAAGGGCTGAGCGAGATCCACCCCTTCCGCAGCTGGGACGTGATCAAGGTGATCCACGGCAAGTTGCGCGGCCTGCAGCGAGGCCCGCTGCACACCGGTGGTTTCCCCAAGCCGCTGATACAGCACTGGGTCGTCTCCCACGTCGGCGAGGGCGCCAAGAAGATCACCCGGCCCACCGGCTCCGACGTCGACGGCTACACCGTCCGCGACTTCGAGATCCAGCGGATCTGCAACGAGCAGCAGTTCGACAAGGGCAACCGGCACTACCTGGGTCTGCAGTTCGTGGTCTGGGACGGTCAGCTGGTGATCACCATGATGGTCACCGTGACCGTGCTGGCGAGCACCCTGCGGATCGAGGTGACCGGGCACGCGCTCGGACCGGTGCACTCCCTCTTCACGACGGCACCGGAGGCCAAGGAGAAGGAGATAGCCCACCCGGTCAAGTTCTGGGAGACGAAGAAGGTGCAGCTGCCGCTCGTGACGAGCGACGAGGTGGTGCGGCTGGCCGCCCGCGCCCCCCTGACCCGTTTCCCCCAGGTGCTCGACCACCTCGGCGGCAAGATCGTCCTGCCCGAGCCCTTCGGTCTGCGGCACAGCTGGGCCTCACAGCCCTGGAACCACCGTTTCATGGCCGACGACGCGCTGCGCGCCGCCACCCCCGTGCTGCGGGCGGTGCACTCCGCGGCCATCACCGTCATGGAGGAGAACGGGGTGGACGTCTCGAAGTTCAACAACCGCTCGGGCATATTGAGCAACATGGTGCAGGACGCCTCGCCCAGCGAGGCCGACGTCTACTGACGGGCCCCGGGTGACGGGCCCCGGGCCGGACGGCTCGCGCGCGGCCCCGGCCCGGTCGGCGGGACGGACCGGGTCAGCCGGCCGGCCAGGCGTCGGCGAGCATCTTGCGGGTGTCGGCGAGGAGCTGCGGCAGCACCTTGGTGTGACCGACCACCGGCATGAAGTTGGTGTCGCCGCCCCAGCGCGGCACCACGTGCTGGTGCAGGTGCGCGGCGATCCCGGCGCCCGCCACGGTGCCCTGGTTCATGCCGATGTTGAAGCCGTGCGCGCCCGAGGCCGAGCGCAGCGCGACCATGGCGCGCTTGGTGAACTCGGCGAGCTCGATGGTCTCCGGCCCGTCGAGGTCGGTGTAGTCCGCGACGTGACGGTAGGGCACCACCATCAGGTGGCCGCCGTTGTACGGGTAGAGGTTGAGGACCGCGTAGACGGCGTCGCCGCGCGCGATGACGAGCCCGTCCTCGTCGCTCATCTCCGGAATCGCACAGAAGGGGCAGCCGTCGCCGGCACCTGGGCCGGTCGGCTTGTTCTCGCCCTGGATGTACGCCATGCGGTGCGGCGTCCACAGGCGCTGGAACGCGTCCTGCGTCCCGACTCCGTTCTGCAGTTCCGGCTCACTCGTCATGCCTTGCAGCATATGGCGTCGTCCCGGCCCTGCGTGTCGCCGGGGGCGCTCCCGCATGCGGGGCACGATGCTGGCCCCATGCCCATGGATGACGAGCGGCGGCTGCGGGAGTGGGAGCGTCGGGGCAGTGTGCCGCTGTCCATCGCGTCCCTGGTGTTCCTCGTCACGTACGCGGTGCGCGTGC
Organism: Streptomyces sp. PA03-6a; assembly: GCF_033792765.1. Taxonomy (NCBI): domain Bacteria; kingdom Bacillati; phylum Actinomycetota; class Actinomycetes; order Kitasatosporales; family Streptomycetaceae; genus Streptomyces; species Streptomyces sp. PA03-6a. The sequence continues at coordinate 48,854 of NZ_JARAVK010000024.1, forward strand.
TCGTCCCGGACCTGCCGCCCGAATGGTCCGACCTGCTGCTGACGATCACCATCGTGACCTGGGGACTCTTCGTGCTGGACTACCTGGTCCGGGTGGCCGTCGCGCCGCACCGCTGGAGTTACGTCCGCCGACGCTGGCTCGACCTGGTCGTGGTCGTCCTGCCGCTGCTGCGCCCGCTGCGTCTGCTGCAGATCTACGGGAGGGTCCAGGACCTCCACAAGCAGCCGCGGTTCTCCCTGGAGGCCCGGGTGATGGGGTACGCGGGGCTCAGCGCGCTGCTCCTCGGCTTCGCGGCGAGCCTGCAGGTGTACGCGGACGAGCACGACGCGCCCGGCGCGCAGATCCGCACCTACGGCCAGTCGGTGTGGTGGCTGTGCTCCACGATCACCACGACCGGGTACGGCGACCTCGTGCCGGTGACGGTGCGCGGACGGGTGATCGCGGTGGGGGTGATGTTCCTGGGCGTCGTCCTGATCGGCGCGGTCGTCGGGTCGTTCTCGGCCTGGCTCACCCAGAGCTTCCGCCGTGCCGACGAGCGGCCGGACGCGGGCGGGCCCCCGGAGGGCTGACCTCCGGGGGCCCGTCGCCGTGCATCGTGCCGGCGGCTCAGACCTGGACGCGGTCCTCGACGGCCTTGGCGATCTCGGCGATCGCCTCGTCACGCGGGATGCCGTTCTTCTGCGAGCCGTCCCGGTAGCGGAAGGAGACCGAGCCCGCCGCCATGTCCTCGTCGCCGACGATGACCATGAACGGCACCTTGCTGCGCTGCGCGTTGCGGATCTTCTTCTGCATCCGGTCGGCGGAGGCGTCCACCTCGACGCGCAGGCCCTTCCGCTTCGCCTCGGCGGCGAACTCCTGCAGGTAGGACACGTGCGCGTCGCCGATCGGGATGCCGACCGCCTGGACGGGGGCCAGCCACGCCGGGAAGGCGCCCGCGTAGTGCTCGAGCAGCACCGCGAAGAAGCGCTCGATGGAACCGAAGAGCGCGCGGTGGATCATGACCGGGCGCTGCTTGGTGCCGTCGGCCGCCGTGTACTCCAGGTCGAAGCGCTCGGGCAGGTTGAAGTCGAGCTGCACGGTCGACATCTGCCAGGTGCGGCCGATGGCGTCCTTGGCCTGGACGGAGATCTTCGGACCGTAGAACGCGGCGCCGCCCGGGTCCGGGACGAGCGGGAGGCCCTGCTTCTCGGCCACCTGCCGCAGCGTCTCGGTGGCCTCCTCCCAGATCTCGTCGGAGCCGACGAACTTCTCCGGGTCCTTGGTCGACAGCTCCAGGTAGAAGTCGGTCAGGCCGTAGTCGCGCAGCAGGTTGAGGACGAAGGTGAGCGTCTTGTCCAGCTCGTCCGCCATCTGCTCCTTGGTGCAGTAGATGTGCGCGTCGTCCTGGGTGAAGCCGCGGGCACGGGTGAGGCCGTGCACGACACCCGACTTCTCGTACCGGTACACGGTGCCGAACTCGAAAAGGCGCAGCGGCAGTTCACGGTACGAGCGGCCGCGCGCGTCGAAGATCAGGTTGTGCATCGGGCAGTTCATGGGCTTGAGGTAGTAGTCCACGCCCTCGTCGAGCTGCATGGGCGGGTACATGCCGTCGGCGTACCAGTCCAGGTGGCCCGAGGTCTCGAAGAGCTTCCCCTTGGTGGCGTGCGGGGTGTAGACGAACTCGTACCCCTCCTCCTCGTGCCGGCGGCGCGAGTAGTCCTCCATGACCCGGCGGACGATGCCGCCCTTGGGGTGGAAGACCGCCAGGCCCGAGCCGATCTGCTCCGGGATGGAGAACAGGTCGAGCTCGGAACCGAGCTTGCGGTGGTCGCGCTTCTCGGCCTCGACGAGGAAGTCCAGGTACTCCTTGAGCTCGTCCTTGGACGGCCAGGCGGTGCCGTAGATGCGCTGCAGCTGCTTGTTCTTCTCGCTGCCGCGCCAGTAGGCGGCGGCCGAGCGCATCAGCTTGAACGCCGGGACGAACCTGGTGCTGGGCAGGTGCGGACCGCGGCAGAGGTCCTTCCAGCACAGCTCGCCGGTCTTGGCGTCCAGGTTGTCGTAGATGGTCAGCTCGCCGGCGCCGACCTCCGCGGAGGCGCCCTCGGCGGCCTCGGCCGCGGAGCCCTTGAGGCCGATCAGCTCCAGCTTGTAGGGCTCGTCGGCGAGTTCCTCGCGGGCGGCGTCGTCGCCGACGGCACGGCGGGAGAAGCGCTGGCCGCGCTTGACGATCTCCTGCATCTTCTTCTCGATGCGCTTGAGGTCGTCGGGGTGGAAGGGCTTCTCGACGTCGAAGTCGTAGTAGAAGCCGTCCTTGATCGGCGGGCCGATGCCGAGCTTGGCCTCCGGGAAGAGCTCCTGCACTGCCTGGGCCATCACGTGCGCGGTGGAGTGGCGCAGGATGTTGAGGCCGTCCTCGCTGGCGATCCCGACGGGCTCGACCTCGTCGCCGTCGGCGACCTCGTAGGCGAGGTCCTTCAGCTGGCCCCCGACCCGCGCGGCGACGACGGTGCGGTCGCCGTCGAAGAGCTCGGCGGCCGTCGTGCCCGTCGTGACCAGCCGCTCTTCCTGCTCATCGGAATCGCGCTTGATGATCACACGGACGTCTGACACCGGTCTCTCCTGACGTATGTCCCACTGGGTCCGGCAGCGGAAAGCTGCACCGGTGAATCCTACCGAGCCGGGCGGGTGCCCCGCGAAGCGATGGCCCCCGGCGTCGGGGGCCGTCGCCCGGTGCGCCCCCCGGTCAGCCGCCGAAGGAGTCCTCGAAGGTGTCGACGCCGCCGTGCAGGGCCTTCATCAGCCGGTCGCGGTCGGCCTCGTCGACGTGGACGGGGGTCAGCGCCGACGGGTGGGTGAGGTGGCGGAAGCCGGTACGCCGCTCCAGCCGCCCGGAGAGCCGGACCGGCAGCCCGACCAGGTGCGCCTGGGCCGCGATGCGGTACCCCTCCTCGGACAGGCGGATGCGTACGTGGCGGACGTCCGCGCCGGCCAGGACGCGCAGCCGGATGCTGCCGCCCCCGGAGGGGCGCGGCCGGCGCAGCCGGGTGACGGTGCCGGTGACGCGTACGTCGACCGAGGGTTCCTCGCGCACGTAACGCTCACTGGCGGCCTCCAGCGCGGGGAGGTCGCCGGGGGAGAACTCGACCGGCTCCGGCACCCTGGCGAACCCCACGGGCGGCCCGGCCGCCGGGGCCCAGGCGAGGGTGACCACCACGCCCTCGGTGCCGCGCACCATCCGGATCAGGGAGTCGGCCAGTTCGTGGCAGACGCCGAGGCCCACCGCCGCGTCGAAGGCCTCCATGCCGCCGGTGGTCCGCTGGTAGTCCACGGCGTCCCGGGCCGCCTGCAGCGCGCGCAGCAGCGTGGTCACGGTGCGGCGGCCCTCGGGGACCGGCGCGTACGCGGTGAGCTGGTGCCCCGGCGCGGCACCGACCAGCACCTGCTCAAGGAAGGCGTTGGCGTGCCCGGTGTGGCGCGCGCCGAAGTAGCCGAAGCGGTCCCGCTCGGCGCGGGCGGCGGACATGAGCATGGCGCGGGCGGCCGCGCGCAGATGCTCCCCCGCCGTCCACGGCACGGCCGCGCCGGCGGCCGGCGGCAGCTCGCGGTGCCAGTGGATCTCGTCGCCGGGGACGGCGAGCGCGGTCAGCACCTCGCGCGCCGACGGCTCGCCGCAGCGGGCGAGGGCGTCGAGGGCCTCGCCCAGCAGCTCGGCGTGGTCGGCGTAGCGGGCGCCTGCGGTACGCCGCTCGGGCACCAGGAGGCTGGTCCGTGCGGCGGACTCCGGCTCGCCCGGGGGCGTCCAGCGCGTGTAGCGGCCCGGGGCACCGCCACGCCGCCGCCAGCCGTGGCGGGCGAGCAGCGCGACGAGGACGCCGGGGTCGACCCGCTCGGGGTCGGGCGGGACGAGTGCGTCGTCTGCCGTCCGGCTCATCAGGGCCTCCCTCCCGCCCCGACCCGCGTCATGATCTCGCACAGGGCCCGGTCGTCGAAGATCCGCGCGGTGGGTATCCGCACGGTCGTCTTGCGCTTGCCGGTCGCGGCGTGACCGGCGAGGTTCGTCCAGTAGCAGCAGTGCCGCAGCTCCAGCCGGTCGTGGCCGGCGCGCAGCCATTCCTCCTGGGTGCGCGGCACGAGCATCACCACGAGGATCTTGTGCACCGAGACCGGGGTCCGGGCCAGCTTCACCAGGTGCTCGTTCTCCAGGGTGAAGCCGAAGGTCGGACCGGGAGGCCGCGGGGCGACCTGGTAGGTGCACTTGAGCTGCACCTTGATCGTGACCTCGTCGTCCACACCGTGGCCGTGCGAACTGTGGCTTATGTGCCAGTCGATGCCGTTGTCCGGGAAGGGCTGGGCGAGCGAACAACCGGCGGCCGCCGCCACCGCATGCAGATAACCCACTTGGAGGGTTTCCATGCAGCTGGTGGTGGCGAGTCCGCCGCGCAGCGGTGCGTTCGGTTCGGACAGCAGCCCACCCGGGCCGGGCTGCTCGAGCGCCATCGCTCTCCGTGCCTTTCCGGGCGCGGGAATCTTAGTGATCCCCGTTGCCCTCTTCATCCCCACCAGCGACAAGTCGCAAACCGTTGCGGTTCGGTGACGTGCGGTCACGGGTACGTACCGTAAGGGCGGCCGCCGGCCGCCCGCATCCTGCGATCCGCACGGGAGGTGCGCCATGCCGCACTGGTACGACGGCCCGCTGGCCGCCTTCGACACGGAGACCACGGGGGTCGACGTGGAACACGACCGGGTCGTCTCGGCCGCGTTGGTGGTCGAGGACGCCCCCGGCATACCGGCCAGGACGACCCGCTGGCTGGTGGACCCGGGGGTCCCGGTGCCCGAAGGGGCCCGCGCGGTGCACGGGCTGGACGACGACTACCTCCGGGCGAACGGACGCCGTCCCGGCCCGGTGATGGAGGAACTGGCACGCGCGCTGGCCGACCAGGCCGCGGCCGGCGTGCCGCTCGTGGTGATGAACGCACCCTTCGACCTGACGCTGCTCGACCGGGAGTTGAAGCGCCACCGTGGCATGGCGCTCGACGCCTACCTGGTCCGCGGCCCGCTGCGCGTCCTCGACCCCCGGGTCCTGGACAAGCACCTCGACCGCTACCGCAAGGGCCGCCGCACCCTCACCGACCTGTGCGCGCACTACGGCGTGGTGCTGACCGACGCCCACGACGCCGCGGCGGACGCCCTCGCCGCGCTCGCGCTCGTACGGGTGCTGGGCCACCGCTTCTCCACCCGGATCGGCGGGGTGCCGCCCGCCGAACTCCACGCCCGCCAGGCCCTCTGGCACGCCGGCCAGGCCCGCGGGCTGCAGGCGTGGTTTACCCGCAGCGGCACGAACGACCGGGTCGACCCGGCCTGGCCGCTGCGGCCGACGCCCGCGCGGACCCCCGAGGAGCCGGCGGCCTAGGCACACGACAAAGGGCCGGTCCGTGATGGACCGGCCCTTCGCGACGGTGGGCGATACTGGGATCGAACCAGTGACCCCTTCGGTGTGAACGAAGTGCTCTCCCGCTGAGCTAATCGCCCGGGACGACCTGAACAATACAGGGCGCGGGCGGCTGCGTTCAAACGGCTTCCCGGCCCGGTGCCCCCTCCGCGCGCAGCCGGGCGGACAGGCCCCGTCGCCCCTGCCGCATCATCAGGGCGTGGTTCGCCCGGAACAGCGGCCGGCACGGGACGGCCAGCCGCCGCATCAGCGGCTTGTTGACGATCACGTCCTCCTCGAAGAGCAGCCGGGTGCCGCCGCCCGCCCCGTCCGCGCCGACCGTCCAGCGCACCCACCCCTCCAGGTCCCCGTACATCGCCACCTCCAGGACCCCCGCGCGCGGGTCGCGGCGGGTCTGGTGCGCGGTGACGAACAGGTCGTACGGCAGGACCGAGCGGAAGCGCAGGGTGCCGGCGGTCTCGCCGGTCTGCCGCACCTCGCGGACCTGGGGCCACCACACCGGGTACTCGTGCGGGCGCTCCAGGAGGCCGTACACGGCCTCGGGCGGGGCGGCGATCCGCCACAGGCTGCGGAAGCGGTAACGGCTCCAGTCCATGGAGCCAGTGTGCGTACTCAGCGCGGATCTGAGTACCAGCGCGCATGCCCGCTCACGTGGGCCGCGCCACACTCCGAGCCATGGAGACGATGCCCCCGCCGCACGACCGCTGTCCCGCGTGCGGCACCTACCTGCCCGCGACGGCGCCGCCCGCGTGCCCGCGCTGCGCGCTGCCCCTGGTCGGGCCGGTAGCAGAGGAACTGCGCGAGACCGACCGCGCCCTCCTGCGGCTGGACGCCGAACGCGGCCGCCTCATCGCGCGCCGCGGGCAGTTGCTGGCGCAACTGCGGCCGCCGTACCCGCCGGCGCCGTGGGGCACGCCGTGGGGTGCCCCGCCGCGCCGCGAGACCTCGCCCCGCGCGGTGCAGAACCTGCTGCTCGCCCTGGGCGGTGTGCTGCTGGCGGTCGCCGCGATCGCGTTCACCGTCATCAGCTGGGGCCACCTCGGCATCGGCGGGCGTGCCGCCGTCCTGGGCGCGCTGACCCTCGCGGCGACGGGCGTCCCCGTACTGCTGCTGCGCCGCACGCTGGCCGCCACGGCCGAGGTCGTCGCCTGCCTCGGCCTCGTCCTGCTGCTGCTCGACGCGTACGCGCTGCACCGCGTGGCGTTCCCCGGCGCCGACGGGCTGCGCTTCGCGGCGGTGTCCCTGGCCGTCGTCGCCGCGCTCTGGGCCGGGTACGGGAAGGCCCTCGGGCGGCTCGTGCTGCCGGTGCCCTTCGCCGTGGTGACCGGTCAACTCCCCCTGGTGCTGTGGGCGTCGGCCGCGGAGTCGGCGTACTGGCTCGCGGCCGCCCTGCTCGTCACGGCCGCGCTGGACGCGGCGGTCGCCCTCCTCACCGGCGGGCGCGGGACGCGGATCACCGCCGCCGTCGCCGGGACGGCCGTCGGTCTGGGCGCGCTGCTCACCGCGGGCGGGCTCTCCGTCTCGGCCGACGACGGCGGAGCGGCACTGCGCGCGGGCGTGCTGCTGCTGGGCGCCGCCGCGGTGGCGCTCACCGGCGCGCTGCGGCCCGCGGTGCCCGCCACCGTGTCGGGGATCCTGTCCGGGGTCGCGGCGCTCGCGGTCGTGGGCGCGGCCGGCGGGATCGTCCGGCCGGGCGTGCCCGGCGGCTGGATCGTGCCGGGCTACCTGGCGTGCGCCGCGGTCGTGCTCGGCGCGGCGGCCCTCGCCGTCCCGGCCCGCCTCCGCCCGGTGGCCGGCGGTCTCGCGGCCGGCGCCGCCGCGGTGCACGCCCTGGCCCTGCTGTGGGCGCTGCCCTCGCTGGTCGTGGGCGTGGTCACGCCCGACGCGTGGGAGGGCCCGTACGGCGCGGTCGCTGTGGCCGGGCTGCTCGCGGCGGAACTGGCCACGGCGGCGCGGCTGCACCGCGCCACCCCGTACGCCCCGCTCGCCGCCTCCGGCGCCCTGGTGGCGGCCGCGGTCGCCGTGTGCGTGCCCGGTCCGCTGCCCGTACGGCTCGTCGTCGTGGCCGCCCTGCTCGCGCTGTCTGCCCGGGCGCTCACGTGGACCGCCCTGGTGAGCGCGTGCGGGCTCGCCGTGACGGCCGTCGCGTGGGCCCACCCGGAGCGCACGGCGACGCTCACCGTGCTCGCCGTGCTGCTGGCCTGCTTCGGCGCGCTGTACGCCGTGGCCCCGCGCACCCGCGTGGTGAGCGGCGCCGCCGTGGTCGCCTGCGCGGCGGGCCTCGCCTGGACCGGACTGCCCGCCCACGCGGCCGCGTTCACCCTCCTCGCGATCGCCACGGCCGCCCAGGCTGCCGCCCTCCGCGCCCCCGGACGCCCCTTCGAGCACCCCGGCCACGCCGCGGCCCTCCTCGCGGTCGGCCTCGTCGCCGACGACCCCGCACTCCTCGCCCTGGCCCTCGCCCTCACGGGCGTCCTCGCCGCGGCCGTCGCGGCGCTGCGGGCCGACCGGCGGTGGCTCGGCTACGTCGCGACCTGCCTGATGATCGCGGCGAGTTGGGTACGCCTCGCGGCGTCCGACGTCCACGTCCCGGAGGCGTACACCCTCCCCGTCACGGTCGCCGCCCTGGCCGTCGGTGCCCTGCGGCGGCGCCGCGACCCCGCGTCCTCGTCCTGGGCCGCCTACGCCCCCGGGCTCTGCGCGACCCTCCTGCCCAGCCTCGCCGCCGCCTGGGGCGACCCCGGCTGGGTCCGCCCCCTGACCCTGGGCGCGGCCTCGCTCGCCGTGATGCTCCTCGGTGCCCGCCACCGGTTGGCGGCGCCGCTCCTGCTGGGGGCGGGCGTGCTCGCGCTCGACGCGCTGCACGAACTCGCCCCCTACATCGCCCAGGCCCTCGGCGCGGTCCCCCGCTGGGTGCCGCTCGCCCTGGCGGGCGTCCTCCTGCTCGGGGTCGGGGCGACGTACGAGCGCCGTCTGCGCGACGTCCGGCGCGTGCGGGACGCACTGGGGCGCCTCCGCTAAGAATGTGCCGGTGGGTTGTGGTTGCGGCCCGGTGGTTGTGTGCGGGTGCGTTGCGCCTGCGGCGGGCATCCCCCGCCCTCCCGCCCTCCCCCAGCCTTCGGCCGGGGGGACCCCCATCCGGCGCGGTCAGTGCGGGCTTCGCGCGGTTCGTGGA
>NZ_JARAVK010000250.1:0-12962 GCF_033792765.1 Streptomyces sp. PA03-6a
GCCGCGCCGTCATGGAACTCCTGCGCGCCGTCGTCCACAGCGAAGGCGTCACCGCCCTCGTCGCCACCCACGACCCCCAGCTCCTCGCCCTCGCCGACCGCGTCCTGGAACTCCGCGACGGCCACATCACCCCCACCGACTGACCCACGGCTTCCGCGGGGCGGCGCGCGTCCGCCGCCGGCCGGCGCGGTGCAGCGCCAGGCCGGACCAGCCGGCCAGGACGAGTCCCACCGCGGTGAACCCCGACCAGAACAGCAGGGGACCGTGCCCGACGTCACGGCGGGCGACGACCCGCTCGGGACGGTCGGCCCGGTAGACGATGGGGAGCCGGTCCCCGTGGTTCACCTGGCGGCGGTTGGTGCCCGGCGGCAGCGGGTGGGTCACCTCGGCGCCCGCCACGGTGAAGGTCACCCACAGCCGGCCGTCGCCGGAGGCGTCGCGGGCCTCGCGGACCGTGCCCACCGTGTGCACGCCGTAGCGCACGGCCAGGGTGTCCCTTGCCGTCGCGGTCAGCAGCCAGACGCCCGCCGCGAGGAACACCACGCCGGCCAGCAGGAGCGCCAGGGGATGCGCGGAGCCCTCGACCGAGCCCCGCCCTTCCGATCGCCGGCCGCCTCGCATCGGTTCGTGCTGTGCGTCCCGTGCCCCCATGGAAGCAATTTACGGGAACCACCAGGCCCTGCGGGAGACCGAGTTGGGGGTGCGCGGCGGCCTCCGGCACGTCCCGGACGACGACCTCGTCGCCGTCGGTGCGGACCCGCGCTTGCCCTGCCTGCCGCACGAGGTCGTGCCGGATGCCCGGCCGGCCACCTGGTGCCCGGTGACATGCCGCGTGGTTCACCCGTGCCGCGGGGCCGCCCGCCGCCCGTACCGCCAGCGGCCGACTGCGTGCGCTGCGTCCGTTCCGTTCCGTCGTGTCCCGGGCCCTGCCACCCCGGCACCCGGCGCCGCTCACCGTGCCCACCGGGACGTCCGGTACGCGGATCTCCCCGTCCGCGGCCGGCGCACCCCGTAGGCTGGCGCGTGCAGCTGGTTCGCCCCGTCCGCCAGGCGGGATGCGTCGCAAGAGGGAACCCGGTGGGAATCCGGGACTGCCCCGCAGCGGTGAGCGGGAACGACCGCCGTCATACGCACTGGGCGCGCAAGCGTCCGGGAAGCGACGGCCAGTAGGTGTCTGCCCGGCAGACGTGCCCGTGAGTCCGAAGACCTGCCACTGCCCGTGCCCCGCGGTGGGGCGCGGTTCCACCGGGACCTCGTGGGCGGGTCGGCGGCGGCCTTCGTGTGCCGTGCCGGCGTCCCGTGCCGGGGTCCGTGCGAACTCGCGAAGGAGAGTTCCATGGCACTCACGCACATCGGTGCGACCCTCCACGGCTACCCGCGGCAGGGCCCCGACCGGGAGCTCAAGCGGGCCCTCGAGGGCTACTGGGCGGGCCGCGTCGGGGCGGAGGACCTGCTCGCGACCGCCGCGTCCGTCCGGGCGGGCGCCCGGCGCCAGATGCGCGCGGCGGGCATCACCGAGATCCCGACCGGCGGCTTCTCGCTCTACGACCACGTCCTGGACACGGCCTGGGCGGTCGGTGCCGTCCCCGCGCGCTACCGCGCGGGCGAGGTGAGCGAGCTGGACGCCTACTTCGCCGCCGCTCGCGGCACGGCGGAGCTGGCGCCGCTGGAGATGACCAAGTGGTTCGACACCAACTACCACTACCTGGTGCCCGAGATCGGCCCCGGCACCGGCTTCGCCCCCGACCCGCGGGGGCAGCTCGCGCAGTACGCCGAGGCCCGGCGCGAGGGCCTGACGGCCCGTCCGGTGCTGCTCGGCCCCGTCAGCTTGCTGCTGCTGTCCAAGCCCGCGCCCGGCGCCGGCGCCGGCTTCACACCGTTCGCGCTGCTGGACCGGCTGCTGCCGGTCTACGCGTCCCTCCTGGCGGACCTGCGGGCCGCGGGCGCGGAATGGGTGCAACTGGACGAGCCCGTACTGGTCCAGGACCAGCCGCGTGCCGTGCTCGACGCCACCGCCCGCGCCTACCGCGAACTCACCGCCGCCGAGGACCGGCCGAAGGTGCTGGTCGCCACCTACTTCGACGCCCTCGGGGAGGCCCTGCCCGTCCTCGCGCAGTCCCCCGTGGAGGGGCTGGCCCTGGACTTCACCGGTCCCGCCGCCGCGAACCTCGACGCGCTCGGCCGCCTCGGCGGCCTGCCCGGCAAGCGCCTGGTCGCCGGGGTCGTCGACGGCCGCAACGTCTGGGCCGACGACCTGGAGGCCTCGCTCGCCACCCTGGCCACCCTGCTGGGCCTGACCGACCACCTCGACGTGGCGCCCTCCTGCTCCCTCCTCCACGTCCCCCTGGACCTGACGCGGGAACGCACCCTGGACCTGCAGGTCACGCGCTGGCTCGCCTTCGCCCGGCAGAAGCTCGACGAGACCGTCACCCTGGCGCGCGCCCTGTCCGGGGGCCGCGAGGCCGTCGCCCCGCAACTGGCCGCGAGCCGTGCCGCCCGGGCCTCACGTGCCGCCTCCGCCCTCACCCACGACCCCGCCGTACGGGCCCGCTGCGCGGCCGCCGGTCCCGACGACGCCCGCCGCCCCCAGCCGTACGGGGAGCGGGCCGCGGCGCAGCGGAACCGGCTCGGCCTGCCCCCGCTGCCGACGACGACCATCGGCTCGTTCCCGCAGACCGCCGACCTGCGCGCCGCCCGCGCGGCCCTGCGGGCGGGGAAGCTGACGGCGCAGCAGTACGAGGAGCGGATCGCCGCCGAGATCCGCGAGGTCGTCGCGTTCCAGGAGAAGGCGGGCCTGGACGTCCTCGTCCACGGGGAGCCCGAACGCAACGACATGGTGCAGTACTTCGCCGAGCGGCTGGACGGTTTCCTCGTCACCCGGCACGGCTGGGTCCAGTCCTACGGGAGCCGCTACGTCAAGCCGCCGGTCCTCGTCGGCGACGTGTCACGGCCCGCGCCCATGACGCTGCGCTGGACCTCCTACGCGCAGTCGCTCACCGGCAGGCCCGTCAAGGGCATGCTCACCGGCCCGGTCACGATGCTCGCCTGGTCCTTCGTCCGCGACGACCAGCCGCTCGCCGACACCGCCCGCCAGGTCGCCCTCGCCCTGCGCGACGAGGTCGCCGACCTGGAGGCGGCCGGGACCGCGGTCATCCAGGTCGACGAACCCGCGCTGCGCGAGAGCCTGCCGCTGCGCGCCGCCGCCCGCCCCGGCTACCTGGAGTGGGCCACCGAGGCCTTCCGCCTCGCCACCTCCGGGGTCCGCGCGGACACCCAGGTCCACACCCACATGTGCTACGCGGAGTTCGGGGAGATCCTGCCGGCCATCGAGGCCCTGGACGCGGACGTCATCAGCCTGGAGGCCGCCCGCTCCCACATGGAGATCGCGGGCGAGCTGGCCGCCGCCGGCTACCGGCGGGAGGTCGGCCCCGGGGTGTACGACATCCACTCGCCGCGCGTCCCCTCGGAACGGGAGATCTCCGACCTCATCGACCGGGCGCTGCGGGTCCTGCCCGCCGAACGGCTGTGGGTCAACCCCGACTGCGGCCTGAAGACCCGGGCCCCGGGCGAGGTCCGTGCCGCGCTGGAGAACCTGGTGGCCGCCGCGCGCCGGGTGCGGGGGTGAGCGGGATGGCCCCGCGGTACAAGACCCCGGCCGACTCGGCCGTGACGCTCGCCCACATCATGAGCGAGCACGACACCAACCTGTACGGGACCGTCCACGGCGGGGTCGTGATGAAGCTCGTCGACGACGCGGCGGCGGCGGCCGCGGCCCGGCACGCCTCGGGCCCCGCGGTGACCGTCTCCGTGGAGGGGATGGCCTTCCTCCACCCGGCGCACGCCGGTGACCTGCTCACCGTCCACGCGGTCGTGGAGCACGCGGGCCGCACCTCGATGGACGTCGGCGTCCGCGTCACCGCCGAGCGCTGGGACGCCCCGGGCCCGGCGACCGAGGTCGTCACCGCGCACCTGGTCTTCGTGGCCACCGGCGCCGACGGCAGGCCCCGGCCGGTGGCGGAGCTCAGGCCGGCGTCGGCCGAGGACGAGCGGCGGCACGCCCGGGCGCTGCGGCGCCGCGCCCTGCGCGCCCGGCCGGCCGAGGCGGGCTGACCCGGGGGCCGGGCGGGGCGGCGGCCGGCCGCCCCGCCCGGCCCGGGACCGGCACCCCCTCCCAGTCGGAGGGGGCGTCTTGCCCGGGTCGTGGTGTTACGTATAACGTTCGCGCATGTCCCGTATCGCCCTGGTCACCCTCGTCGTCCGCGACTACGACGAGGCCATCGCCTTCTACACCGGCGCCCTCGGCTTCGAGCTCGTCGAGGACGAGCCGCGCCCCGGCGGCAGCCGGTGGGTCGTCGTGCGCCCGCCCGGCGGCGCCGCGGGCAGCGGGCTGCTGCTCGCCCGCGCCAAGAACGACGCGGAGCTGTCGAGGGTCGGCGACCAGACCGGCGGACGGGTCGGCTTCTTCCTGCACACCGAGGACTTCGCGGGCGACCACGCGCGGATGAGCGCCGCCGGGGTGACCTTCCTGGAGGAGCCCCGCCACGAGGCGTACGGCTCGGTCGTCGTCTTCCAGGACCCCTACGGGAACCGCTGGGACCTCCTCCAGCCCGCCGCCACCGCCCCCACCGACCAGGAGCCCACCGCGTGACCGCCCTCGACACCGACCTGATCCGCCGGCTCCCCAAGGCCGTCCTCCACGACCACCTGGACGGCGGCCTGCGCCCGGCCACCCTGGTCGAACTGGCCGCGGAGATCGGCCACACCCTTCCCGCCACCGACCCCGGCGAGCTGGCCGCCTGGTACTACGACGCCGCCAACTCCGGCGACCTGGTCCGCTACATCGCCACCTTCGAGCACACGATCGCCGTGATGGGCACCCGCGAGGGCCTGCTGCGCGTCGCCGAGGAGTACGTGCTCGACCTCGCCGCCGACGGCGTCGTCTACGGCGAGGTGCGCTACGCGCCCGAACTGCTGGTGCACCGGGGCCTGACCCTGGCCGAGGTCGTCGAGACCGTCCAGCAGGGCCTGGCCGCCGGCATGGCGAAGGCCGCCGCCGCGGGCACGCCGGTCCGCGTGGGAACCCTGCTGTGCGCGATGCGCATGACCGACCGCAGCCGCGAGGTGGCCGACCTCGCCGTCGCGTACCGCGACGCGGGCGTCGTCGGCTTTGACATCGCGGGCGCCGAGGACGGCTTCCCGCCCGCCGACCACCTCGCCGCCTTCGAGCACCTGCGCCGCGAGAACGTGCCCTTCACCATCCATGCGGGCGAGGCCCACGGCCTGCCCAGCATCCATCAGGCCGTGCAGGTCTGCGGCGCGCTGCGGATCGGCCACGGCGTCCGCCTCGCCGAGGACATCGTGGACGGCAAGCTCGGCCGTCTCGCGGGCTGGATACGCGACCGCCGCATCGCGCTGGAGGTCTGCCCGACCTCCAACCTCCAGACGGGCGCCGCCACCTCCATCGCCGAGCACCCCATCACCCTCCTGCGCGACCTAGGCTTCCGCGTCACCCTCAACACCGACAACCGCCTGGTCTCGGCGACCACCATGACCCGCGAGATGGAGCTGCTCGTCACCGAGGCGGGCTGGACGGCGGAGGACCTGCGCGAGGTCACCGTCAACGCGCTCAAGAGCGCGTTCCTCCCCTTCGACGAGCGGAACGCGATCATCCGCGACGTCGTCCTGCCGGGCTACGAGACGGTGCTCGCCGCGGGCAGCTGACCCCTGACGGGGGTACCGGCCCGGTCCCCGGTCCGGTACCCCGCGTGCGGCGCCCGAGGCGGTGCGCGTGCCGGGGCCGGGGAGGCCCGGTCCGCCCTTGACGTCGCCGGGTCACGTGCGAATGATGGCGCCGTCACCCGTCCGCAGGTCTCCACAGGGGGAGCCGCCACGTGACCCGCGCGCACCACCGTCCCCGTACCGTCCTGGCCATGAGTGCCGGGACCCGTGAGGCCGTCCTCGGCGACGCGGCGCTCGAACGGCTCTGCCGCGTCGCCCGCGTCGACCCCGCCCTGCTCGTCGAGGACTTCGGGGACCCCGCCGTGGCGGAACCGCTCGCCGAGGCCGAGGTGCTGCTCACCGGCTGGGGCTGCCCGCCGCTGGACGAGGCGGCGCTGGCCCGCATGCCCGCGCTGCGCGCGGTCGTCCACGCCGCCGGATCGGTCAAGCAGCACGTCACCGACGCCGTGTGGCGGCGCGGCATCCAGGTCTCCACCGCCGCCGCGGCCAACGCCCTGCCGGTGGCCGAGTACACCGTCGCCGCCGTGCTGTTCGCCAACAAGCGCGTCCTGGCCTCGGCGCAGGCCTACCGGGAGGCCCGCCACCGGCCGGAGCCCTCCGAGGTGTTCCCCGGCATCGGCAACTACCGTCGTACCGTGGGGGTCGTCGGCGCCTCCCGCATCGGGCGGCGGGTCATCGAGCTGCTGCGCCCCTTCGACCTGCGCCTGCTCGTCCACGACCCCCACCTCGACCCCGGCGAGGCGGTCGCGCTCGGTGCGGAGCCGGTCGAGCTGGACCAACTGTGCCTGCTCGGGGACGTGGTCACCGTCCACGCCCCCGAACTGCCCGAGACCCGGCACCTGTTCGACGCCGCGCGCCTGGCGCTGCTGCGGGACGGGACCACGCTGGTCAACACCTCGCGGGGCTCGCTGGTCGACACCGCCGCGCTCACCGCCGAACTGGTCTCCGGCCGGCTGCACGCCGTCCTCGACGTCACCGACCCCGAGCCGCTGCCCGCCGACTCGCCGCTCTACGATCTGCCGAACGTCCTGCTGACCCCGCACGTCGCCGGCTCGCTCGGCGGCGAACTGGCCCGGCTCGCCGACACCGCGATCGAGGAGATCGAACGTCTCGCCCACGGTGCGCCCCTCGCCCACGCCGTCCACCGCGACGCGCTCGCACGTTCCGCCTGAGGAAGGACCACATCGCCGTCCCCGTCCCGGCCCCGGCCCAATACGCCTGACAGGAAGCGGGATCCGGCGTCTTCCTGCACGCCGGCGTCAACACCGCCAACGGGCAGGAATGGAGCGACGGCACCATGGACCCGGCGACCTTCGCCCCCACGGCGCTGGACGCCCGCCAGTGGCCCCGCACCGCGGCGCGGTCGGTTCACCGAAGGCGCAGGAAGTTCCTGACGTCGGCACGGCCGTCGAGGGCCCGGGCGTCCACGTCCGAGGGATCGGCCTCCGCACGCGCCGCCAGCGACTCCGTCAGCGCGAGGGACGCATCGCCGAGAACCGTCGGGCGGTGTGTCCCAGGCACAGACCGGCCAGGCCGAGAAGGGGACTTCCCGGCGCGGCCCGCGTCCCGACCTCGACGCACCAGTGCTCGACGAACCGCCGGTCGTCGTCGTTCAGCGCGCTCCCGACCAGGACGCTCGCCGCCTCGGCCTCGTGCGAGCGGTCGCGCAGAGCCCGTTCCAGGGTCTCGGCCACCACCTCGTGGGGCAGCGCGGGAGGGTTCCGGAAGCGGGGACGGGAAGGCACCTCATGGGAGGGCGGCACGGAGCTAGGCACGACCGGTGCCGCGGTAGAGGTCCAGTTCGCCGTCGAGTTCGAGGGCGAGGACGGTGGCGTACGGGTCCAGGGCGTCGGGGGAGGGCGCGTCGATCCAGGTGACGCCGGGCACGTCGTGGAGCCCGCCGGTCACGTGGTGGCCCAGCTCGGCGCCCGTGCCCACCACCGACACACGGCGGACGCGGTTGCGCAGGCCGCGCAGCGCGATCGTCTCGCGCGGGGCGTCGAAGCACACCAGGTACAGGGTGCGGCGGTCGGCGGACAGGGTGCTGGGGCCGTAGTGGTGCCCGGCCGGCAGGCCGGCGACGGTGCCGTACACGGCGTCGGCGTGGCCGCGGATCCAGTCGCCGAGGCCCTCCAGGCGGGCCGTCTGCTCCGGGGTGATGGTGCCGTCCTCACGGGGGCCGACGTCCAGCAGCAGGTTGCCGCCGGCACCGATCGTCTCGGTGAAGTAGCGGACCAGCTGGCGCACCGACTTGTGGCGGTGGTCGGCGTGCTGGAAGCCCCAGGAGTCGTTGACGGTCAGGCACAGCTCCCACGGCCCGGCCGGCGGTTCGACGGGGATGCCCTGCTCGGGTGTGGCGTAGTCGCCGTGGCTCAGCATGCGCGCGTTCAGGACCGTCTCCGGGTTCCCGGCGAGGATCCGCGCGGCCAGGGCGTCCAGGCCCCACTGCTCCTCGCTGCGCTCCCACTCGCCGTCGAACCACAGCAGGTCGGGGCGGAAGCGGTCGACGAGCTCGCCGACCTGGGCGTCGCGGTAGGCGAGGTAGCGCTCCCAGGCGGCCGGGTCCTCCTTGCCGTCCGCCGGGGCGACGAAGGGGCTGGTCACCACGTCCTCGGTGGGCGGGGCGGGGTGGACGACGCTGGGGTAGTCCGGGTGGTTCCAGTCCGAGTGGGAGTAGTACAACCCGACCTTCAGGCCGTGTTCGCGCAGCGCCTGCGCGTACGGGTCGACAAGGTCGCGACCGGCCGGGGTGCGCCGGACGACCGACAGGTCGCCCTGCGCGGTGTCCCACAGGGCGACGCCGTCGTGGTGCCGGGCGGTCAGCACCGCGTAGCGGGCGCCCGCGCGGGCGAAGAGCCCGGCCCAGGCGCGCGGCTCGTACCGCGCCGCGGTGAACCCGTCGAGCTGGCGCATGTACCGCTCGTGGGGGACCTCGCCGTTGTAGAAGGCCCAGGACTCGGGCACGCCGTCGACCGCGTAGATCCCGTAGTGGATGAAGATGCCGAGCTTGGCGTCGGCGAACCACGGCTGCAGGGGCATGGCTGACGAGTCCTCGCGGGAGGGGAGAAGGCGACCGCGGGTGCGGTGATACGTCGGAGGAGTCCTGTCCTCCGCCCCGACCCTAAGGGGGATCGGGGCGACTGACAAGAAAGACCTCCGACGTATCAGGACACCCACACCCGCATCCGCATCCGCATCCGCGGCGGCTCGGCGGCTACTTCACCTGCTTCACCTACTTCACCGATCCCGCCATGACCCCCTCCACGAAGTGGCGCTGGAAGGCGAAGAAGACCGCCAGCGGCACGATCAGCGACAGGAAGGCCCCCGGCGCCAGCACGTCGATGTTGGAGCCGAACTGCCGCATCTGGGACTGCAGGGCGACCGTGAGCGGCTGCGAGCCGCTGTCGGCGAAGATCAGCGCGACGAGCATGTCGTTCCAGACCCACAGGAACTGGAAGATGGCCAGGCTCGCGATCGCCGGACGGCCCACCGGCAGCACCAGCTTCCGGAAGATCGTCCATTCCGTCCCGCCGTCCATGCGGGCGGCCTCCAGCATCTCGCGCGGGATCTCCGCGAAGTAGTTGCGGAGCAGGAAGATGGCGAACGGCAGCCCGTACGCCACGTGGAAGAGGACCACGCCCGCGGTCGTGCCGAACAGCCCCACCGCCCCGAACAGCCGGGCCACCGGCAGCAGTCCGATCTGCACCGGCACCACCAGCATGCCGACGACCACCAGGAAGACCCAGTCGCGCCCCGGGAACTCCAGCCAGGCGAAGGCGTACCCGGCCAGGGCGGCGAGGACCACGACGGCGGCCGTGGCGGGCACCGAGATCAGCACGGTGTTCCAGAACGCCTGGGTGATCCCGCTGTCCCCGAGGATCGCGGAGTAGTTGTCGAAGGTCAGCGACCCGGGGTGGACCAGGGCGGTCCACCAGCCGGAACCGGCGTTGTCGTCGGCGTTCCGCAGCGAGGAGACGAACAGCCCGGCCGTCGGGGTGAGCCAGATCAGCGCGACGACCGTCAGCAGGACCTGGACGAGCCCCCCGCGCAGCACCGAGACCAGCCGGCCCGCCACGGAGGGACGCCCGGGGGTCCGGCCGGACGTCCCGCCGGGCGGGGTGGGCGGAGCGGGGCGCGGAGCGGCGGTCTGCACGGTCATCGGTTGCTCCTGCGGAAGCGTCGGATGTTGAGGGCCATGGCCGGCAGCACCAGCAGCAGCAGGACGACGCCGATCGCGCTGCCCAGGCCCTGGTTGTTGCCGCCGCCGAAGGAGACCAGCCACATCTGCAGCGCCAGGACGTTGGCGTCCTCCTGCACCGGGCCCGGCGCGATGATGTACACGAGGTCGAAGACCTTCATCACGTTGATCACCAGCGTCACGAAGACCACGCCCAGCACCGGCGCGAGCAGCGGCACGGTGATCCTGCGGAAGATCTGCCACTCGCCCGCGCCGTCCATCCGGGCGGCCTCCAGCGTCTCGCGCGGCAGCGAGGACAGCCCGGCGCCGATCAGCACCATGGAGAAGCCGGTCCAGATCCACAGGTAGGCGCCGATGATCGCCGGGGTGATCAGTGCCGGGCCGAGCCAGTCGATGCCCGCGTACGGTTCCGCGAAGTTCTTCCCGGGCAGCCGGACGCCGTACGGGCCGTCCCCAGCTCCTGCGAAGCGGAAGGAACCGTCGTCACCGGTGGTCGTGGTGGCGACCACGGCATCGCCCTTGGTCAGTTCGACCGCCATGTGCGGCAGCCCGCGCTCCTGGGGGTCCACGGCGCCGGGCGTGCCCCCGCCGCCCGGGACGAAGTCCAGGTAGACCACGCCGGTGACGGCGTCGTCGGAGGCCTGCGCGGGCGCGGCCGGGCGGGCCTGCTGCGGCAGGGACGCGGGCGGCAGGCCGACCAGGCCCAGCGTGACGCCCTCGCCCGGCTCCACCCGCGCGACCGCCTGGTAGCCGCCGTCGCCCGACTCCTTCAGCACGTCCGTGCCGCGGGGACGGGCGCCGGGGTAGGCGGAGGAGTCGTTGAAGGTGTCGTGCACGGCGACGGCGACCGCGTTCATGACGCCGCGCTGCGGGTCCTGGTCGTACACCAGGCGGAAGGTGATGCCCGCGGCGAGGAAGGAGACCGCCATCGGCATGAAGATCAGCAGCTTGAAGGCGGTGGCCCAGCGGATCTTCTCGGTGAGCACGGCCAGGACCAGGCCGACGCCGGTGAGCAGTGCCGGCGCGGCCACGACCCAGATCGCGGTGTTGCGGATGGCCTTCAGCGAGGACGGGTCGCTGAACATCTCCTGGTAGTTGGCGAGCCCCACGAAGCGGTCGCCGCTCGCGTCGAACAGGCTGCGGCCGACCGAGAAGAGGATGGGGTAGCCGACGAGGGCGCCGAGCAGGGCGAGCGCCGGGAGCGCGAAGACGATCGCCGTGATGCGGGCCCGGCGCGCACGCCGCCGGACGGAGGCCGGGGCGGTGCCGCCCGCCGGGGCGGACGGCACCTTGCGGGTGAGGGCGGACATGATCCGGCCTCAGCCCTTGTACGCCTTGGCGGCCGCGGCCTCGAGCTTCGCCGCGGTGGCCTTCGGGTCCGACGGGTCGCGCAGGAAGTCCTGCAGGATCTTCCACTCACCCTTGCCGGGCGTGCCGCCGAAGGCGGGCGGGGTCTGGTCGGACATGTCGAAGCGCACCGTGTCACCGGCGTCGACCAGGGACTTGGCGGCCGTGCGCAGGGTGTCGTCCGCGTAGGAGGCCGGGTCCAGCTTGGTGTTGGGGGAGAGGAAGCCGCCCGCCTTCGCCCAGATCTGCGCGGCCTCGGGGGTGGCCAGGTAGGCGATCAGCTCCATGGCGGCCTTGGCGTTCTTGCCGGACTTCAGCGCCACGGCGGCCTCGCCGCCGCCGACCACCGGTGCCGGGCCGCCGTCGACCGAGGGGAAGGGGAAGAACTTGGCGTCCTCGCCGACCTTGCCGCCCAGGTCACCCGAGATGACACCGCCGACGAAGTCGCCCTCGTAGACCAGGCCGGCCTTGGGGCTCTTGCCGAAGACGTGCGCGACGGAGTCCGGGAAGCTCGTGGCCAGGGCGCCCTTGCGGCCGCCCGCGAGCAGGTCGTCCTCGCCGAACAGCTGGGACAAGGTGGTGAGCGCCTTGACGACGGTGGGGTCGCTCCACGGGATCTCGTGCCGGGTCAGCTTGTCGTAGTTCTCCGGGCCGGCCTGGGAGAGGTAGACGTTCTCGAACCAGTCGGTGAGCGTCCAGCCGTCCGAGCCGCCGACGGCGAAGGCGGGCAGGCCCGAGTCGGAGACGGCGCGGGCGGCGTCCAGCATCTCCGCGAAGGTCTTGGGCGGCTGCACGCCGGCCGTCTCCAGCGCCTGCGGGCTGTACCAGACCGTCGACTTGTCGGAGGTCTTGAAGTACAGGCCGTAGTAGGTGCCGTCGACCGTGCCGAACGTCTGCCAGATCTTGGCGTAGTTCTTCTCCGCGGCGCCCTTCACCTCCGGCGACAGCGGCTGGAGCCAGCCCTTGCCCGCGAACTCCTTGAGCACGCCGGGCTGCGGCACCATCGCGACGTCGGGCGAGTCACCGCCCTCGACCTTGCTGCCCAGGACGGTCGCGAAGTTGTCACCGGTGGAGACGTACGCCACCTTCGCCCCGGTCTTGGCGGTGAAGCCGTCCAGGACCTTCTGGAAGTTCTGCTGCTCGACGCCGGTCCAGACGGCCGCGACGGTGACCGTCTGGCCCTTGAGCTTCTGGCCGCCGGCCGCCGGGCCGGAGTCGGAGGAGGCCTTGGTGTCACCGCCGCAGGCGGTGGTCGCGAGGGCCAGACCGCATATGGCGGTGGCCGCGACGAGGGTGCGCTTCATCGGGGTGGTGTCCCTTCTTCGGTGGAGTGGTGCGGAACGGTCAGGTGCGCGCCGGGTCGTGGACCCACCAGGCGGCGGCGTTGCCGGGGAGGACCCCCGGCGGGCAGGGGGCGCTGGACAGCAGCGGCTGTCCCGGTACGGGAGCGGGGACCGGCTCGTCGCCGAAGTTCACGGCGCAGACCAGGCCCTCGCCGCGGACGAAGGCGAGCACGCCGGGCGGTGCCTCCAGCCAGCGCAGCGTTCCCTCGCCGAGCTGGGGCAGCCGGGCCCGCAGGCCGAGCGCCTCCCGGTACAGGTGCCAGAAGGAGCCGGTGTCCAGCAGCGCGCGGTCGGCGCTGTGCTCGGCGAACCAGTCGGGCTGCGGCAGCCACGGC
>NZ_JARAVK010000251.1:0-12806 GCF_033792765.1 Streptomyces sp. PA03-6a
ACCCCCGACATCGCCCCGCCCCGGGAGCCGGCGGACTCCGGTCCCCAGCCCGGGCCCGGGCCCGAGCCCGCGCAGGCGCCGCAGGGCGGCGCCGGGGAACGGGCCGCGGTGCCCGCGGCCGAGCCGTTCAAGGCCCGCACCCTGACCGTTCCCGGCCTCGGCGAGGGCGCCGCGGGCCGCCGCTCACGGGCCCGTACCGCGCACGGCAGGACGACCGGCGCCAGGCGGCCCCACGGCACCCTGTCCAAGCTCCATCTGGCCGCCACCGTGCTCGCCGCCGCCCCGCACCAGCGGGCGCGCGGGCGGGGCGGCCCGGGCCTGGTGATCCGCCGGGACGACCTGCGCGAGGCGGTGCGGGAGGGCCGCGAGGGCAACCTGGTGCTCTTCGTCGTCGACGCCTCGGGCTCGATGGCCGCCCGGAAGCGCATGAGCGCGGTCAAGGGCGCGGTGCTGTCGCTGCTGCTCGACGCCTACCAGCGGCGCGACAAGGTCGGCCTGGTCACCTTCCGCGGGGCGACGGCGGAGCTGGCGCTGCCGCCGACCTCGTCGGTCGACGCGGGCGCGGCACGCCTGGAGAAGCTGCCCACCGGCGGCCGCACCCCGCTGGCCGCCGGGCTGCTGAAGGCGCAGGACGTGCTGCGCGTGGAGCGGCTGCGGGACCCCTCGCGCCGCCCGCTGCTGGTCGTGGTCACCGACGGCCGGGCGACCGGCGGGCCCGAGCCGGTGCGCACGGCCGCGCGGGCCGCACGGCTGCTGGCGGCCGAGGGCACCGCGTCGGTGGTCGTCGACTGCGAGTCCGGGCCGGTGCGCCTGGGGCTCGCGGGCGAGCTGGCCCGCGAACTGCACGGCACCGCCGTGACGTTGGACGAGCTGCGCGCAGACAGCGTCGCGGCACTGGTACGGGATGCACGGAGGGCCGCGTAATGCCGCAGGGACAGCCGAGTGTGGTGCCGCAGGACGGTCTGACCACGCGCCAGCGCCGCAACCGGCCGCTGGTGATGGTGCACACCGGCACCGGCAAGGGGAAGTCGACCGCCGCCTTCGGCCTGGCGCTGCGGGCCTGGAACCAGGGCTGGCCGGTCGGGGTGTTCCAGTTCGTCAAGTCCGCGAAGTGGAAGGTCGGCGAGGAGCGGGCGCTGCGCGTGCTCGGCGCCTCCGGCGAGGGCGGCACCGTCGCCTGGCACAAGATGGGCGAGGGCTGGTCCTGGGTCCAGCGGGACATCTCGGAGTCCGAGGACGCCGCGCGCGAGGGCTGGGAGCAGGTCAAGCGCGACCTGGCCGCCGAGACCTACCGGCTGTACGTGCTGGACGAGTTCGCCTACCCGCTGCACTGGGGGTGGATCGACACCGACGAGGTGGTCTCCGTGCTCCGTGACCGGCCCGGCACCCAGCACGTCGTCATCACCGGGCGCAACGCGCCGCAGCCGCTGCTGGACTTCGCGGACCTGGTCACCGAGATGGGCAAGGTGAAGCACCCGATGGACGCCGGCCAGAAGGGCCAGAAGGGCATCGAGTGGTAGCCAGGATCGTCGTCGCGGCCCCGGCCTCGGGGAGCGGCAAGACCACCGTCGCCACGGGTCTGATGGCCGCCTTCGCGGAGGCCGGGCTCGCGGTCTCCCCGCACAAGGTGGGCCCCGACTACATCGACCCCGGCTACCACGCGCTGGCCACCGGCCGCCCGGGCCGCAACCTCGACGCCTACATGTGCGGCCCGGAGCGGATCGCACCGCTGTTCCTGCACGGCGCGCGGGGGGCCGACCTGGCCGTCGTGGAGGGCGTGATGGGGCTCTTCGACGGCGCCTCCGGGATGGGCGAGCTGGCCTCCACCGCTCATGTGGCGAAGCTGCTGCGGGCACCGGTGGTGCTGGTGGTGGACGCCTCGTCGCAGTCCCGTTCGGTGGCGGCGCTGGTGCACGGCTTCGCCTCGTGGGACCCGGAGGTGCGGGTCGCCGGCGTCATCCTCAACAAGGTCGGCTCCGACCGGCACGAGGAGCTGCTGCGCGACGCCCTCGACGGCGCCGGCGTGCCCGTGCTGGGCGCGCTGCGGCGCGACACGGCGGTCGGCACGCCCTCCCGGCACCTGGGTCTGGTCCCGGTCGCGGAGCGGCGCGCGGACGCCGTCGACGCCGTGCGGGCCCTGGCCGCCCGGGTGCGGGAGGGCTGCGACATGGACGCGCTGCTGGCGCTGGCGCGCAGTGCTCCCCCGCTCACGGACGAGCCCTGGGACCCGCAGGAGGCGGCGGCCGGTCCGGCGGCGCCGGGCGCACGGCCGGTGGTCGCGGTGGCGGGCGCACGGCCGGTGGTCGCGGTGGCGGGCGGGGCGGCGTTCACCTTCTCGTACGCCGAGCACCTCGAACTGCTGGCCGCGGCGGGGGCGGAGGTCGTCACCTTCGACCCGCTGCGCGACGAGCACCTGCCGCCCGGCGCCGCGGGGCTGGTCATAGGCGGCGGCTTCCCCGAGATGTACGCCCACGAACTGTCCGCCAACGAGCCGCTGCGCAAGGCCGTCGCCGCCTTCGCCGGGCCCGTGACGGCGGAGTGCGCGGGCCTGCTCTACCTCGGGCGGGAACTGGACGGACGTCCCATGTGCGGGGTGCTGGACTCCACGGCCCGCATGTCTGACCGGCTCACCCTGGGCTACCGCGAGGCGGTCGCGATCGCCGACAACGCGCTGGCGGCCGCCGGGACGCGGGTGCGCGGCCACGAGTTCCACCGCACCGTCGTGGAGCCCGCCGCCGGGGCCACCCCCGCCTGGGGACTGATCCGGCCGGAGCGGCGCGTGGAGGGCTTCGTGCACGGCGGCGTCCACGCGTCGTACCTGCACGTCCACTGGGCCGCCGAGTCGTCCCTGGCACGGCGGTTCGTCGCCTCCTGCGCGGGCGGCCCGGGCGCGGCCGCGTGAGCGTGGTCGTCGGCGTCGGGGCGGGCCGCGGGGTGGCGGCGGCCGAAGTGCTCGCGCTCGTACGGTCCGTGCTCGCCGAGGCCGGGGTGCCGGAGGCGTCCGTCACGGCGCTGGCGACCGTGGACGGCAAGGCCGGCGAGCCGGGTCTCGTCGCGGCGGCGGCGCGGCTGGGCGTCCCCCTGGTGACGTACGACGCGCGTACGCTGGCCGCGGTCGGCGTGCCGAGCCCCTCGGGCGCCCCGCTGGCCGCGGTCGGCACGCCCTCCGTCGCGGAGGCGGCCGCGCTCGCCGCGGCGCCCGGCGGCGAACTGCTGGTGCCGAAGAGGAAGTCCGCCCCCGGGAGCGGTACGGCGAGGGCGACCGCGGCCGTGGCGCGGCACCGTACGCCCGATCACGGCACGGACGGCAGGCACGGCACGCACGGCACGACGGAGGAGAAGGCACCGTGAGCAACCCCCCGCCCGAGGACGTGCTGGAGCGGCGCGTCGACGCCGCGCTGGGCGGCGGCCGCCGTACGCCGCTGGATCTGGCGGCGACCATGGTGCTGCTGGTCGGTGCCGGCTCCCCCGAGGCCGCCGGCAACGCCGAAGTGGCCCGTACCGCACGGCTGCTGTGGGAGGGCCGGGGCTACGCGGGCGTGGAGACCGCCTTCCTCACGACGGCGGCGCCGGACGTGCCCGCGGGCCTGGAACGCTGTGCACGGCTCGGAGCCCGGCGGATCGTCGTGCTGACCTGCTTCCCGGCGGACGCGGCCCTGGAGGAGCGGGTCCGGCAGCAGGCGGAGGGCTGGGCCGAGGCGCGTCCCGAGGCCGACGTACGGCACGCGCCGCCCGGCGACGCCGGGGCCGTGCGGCAGGAGCCCGGCGAGGGCGACCACGACCTGCGGCACCACGGCGACGCCGAGGTCCGCGACGGCGGCGGGGACCTGACGGACCTGGCCGTGAACGTGCGCGCCGGAACACCGCCCCGGTGGCTCAAGGAACGCCTCGCCGCCACCCTCGAAGGGCTGGCCGGCTACCCCGACGACCGCGCCGCGCACCGGGCGGTCGCCGCCCGCCACGGCCGACCCGTGGAGGAAGTGCTGCTCACGGCGGGTGCCGCGGAGGCGTTCGTCCTGCTGGCCCGCACCACCCGGGCCCGCCACGCGGTGGTCGTGCACCCGCAGTTCACGGAGCCGGAGGCGGCGCTGAGGGATGCCGGGCACCCCGTGCACCGCGTCGTGCTGCGCGCGGAGGACGGCTTCCGCCTCGACCCGCGGGCGGTGCCGGACGCCGCCGACCTGGTCGTCGTCGGCAACCCGACCAACCCCACCTCCGTGCTGCACCCCGTGGCGGACCTCGCCCGCCTGGCCCGGCCGGGCCGCACCCTCGTCGTGGACGAGGCGTTCATGGACGCGGTGCCCGGTGAGCCCGAGAGCCTCGCCGTCCGCCGCGACCTGCCCGGCCTGGTGGTGCTGCGCAGCCTCACCAAGACCTGGGGCCTCGCGGGCCTGCGGGTCGGCTACGTCCTCGGCGACCGCGAGCGCGTGGCGGCGCTGCGCCGCGCCCAGCCCCTGTGGGCGGTCTCCGCGCCCGGCCTCACCGCCGCCGAGGCGTGCAGCGCCCCCGCGGCCCTCGCGGAGGCCGAAGAGGCGGCCCGCGGGATCGCCGACGACCGCGCCCACCTGCTGCGCCGGCTCGCCGAGTTCGACGACGTCGAGGTCGCCGGACCGGCGCACGGCCCCTTCGTCCTGCTGCGCCTCCCCGGGGCGGCCGCCGTCCGCGAGCGCCTGCGCGACCTCGGCTTCGCCGTCCGCCGCGCCGACACCTTCCCCGGCCTGTCCCCCGACTGGCTCCGCCTCGCCGTCCGCGACCCCGCCACGAGCGACCGCTTCGCGGCCGCCCTGTCGAAGGCGCTTGACGGCTGACGCCCTGGCAGACGGACGCGTGCCCCTCGAAACCGACCGCCGTCAGGGCGCAGGAGCCTGGGGTGACCTCCGCTCCGGATGGGTGTCCGATTCACCGATCCGGCGGGCCAGGGAACGCAACGCCTCCGCGGACGGTGAGCCGGGTGGGGCCGTGCACACGTACAACCACTGGTCCGGGTCACCGGGGAACACGAGGGTCTCGTAGTCGAGGACGAATTCCCCGAGCAAGGGATGCCGACAGCGCCTGGTGCCGTGGGAGAACACCTCCACGTCATGCGCCGCCCACCACCGGCTGAAGTCGGCGTCCGCGGCCGACAAGTGGCCGATCAGCTCGGTCAGACGCGTGTCGTCCGGATTCTGACCCGCGTACAGGTGCAACCCCGTCACCACCATGCGGGCGGCCATATCCCAGTCGACGAACAGTTCACGTGCCGCGGGATCGAGAAATACATAACGCGCCAAATTACGTTCACGGACCGGCATGGCTTCGAAATCGACGAATAGCGCCCGGGCCATCCGGTTGACGGCGAGGACGTCCATACGGCCGTCCAGGATCATGGCGGGGCTGTCCGCGAGAACCTCGAGCAGGGCGTACGCGCCCGGCCGCACTCGCCGCGGAACCTCCGGCTGGCTGGCCCTGACCACGGACTGCGGCCTGGCCAGGTTGAACAGGTGCGCACGCTCGGCGTCGTCCAGCCGCAGAGCCCGGGCCACGGCCTCCAGCACCGCCTCCGAGGCGTTGGCCACCCGTCCGCGTTCCAGACGGATGTAATAGTCCACGCTCAATCCGGCCGAGAACGCGACCTCCTCGCGACGAAGTCCCGGGACACGGCGACTCGCCCCCGGCGTGACCCCGGCCTGCTCGGGAGCCACCCGGGCGCGCCGCGAACGCAGAAAATCGCTCAGTTCCTTGTTGTCACCCGAACCGGACGCTGCTTTGGCCATATGCCAAGGCTAACGCTCTGCGCGCCACCCCGGCAAAGTCACGGATTCCACCACGCCAATTCCCGCTCACTTCAATGCATTGTTTCGAACAATAGCCGCCGGCGAGGGCGTTTCCCGAAAAGGCGCCCGCCTCGGTGATCGCTCGGCAATGGGACAGGGGGCCTGCCAGTACCCGGACCAGCAGGCCACGGCCGAGGAGAGCCTGCTTGACCGCCCTCAGGCACCCCTCCGGCTGGTTCGCTGGAATTGCACGAAGATCGGCTTTTCCCCGCGCCGCACGCCTGAAGGGATGAACCGCGATGACGACCACCGAACAGGCCGAAGTCATTGAGCCCCCGAAGCCCCTGGAGATATCAGATGCCGCAATAGCGATGGTCGACCGGCAGGGGACGGTGGTCGGGTGGACGCAATCCGCTCAGCGACTTGTCGGCTACCGCGCAGAGGACGTGCTGGGCCGGTCCGCCGCATTCGTTCTGCCGTCTTTCGAGGAGGTGCTCGGGGAATCGGCGTTCGCCGAGCACTGCCGTGCTCGGGGTGGCTGGTCCGGCACCGCGACGGTCCACCACCGCGACGGCCACTCACTCAACCTGAGCCTGCGCATCTCCCTGCTCCGGGGGCAGGGCACCACCCTGCGGTGGCTGGTGTCGCTGACCGACATAGACGCGCTCTCCTCGGGGAGGATCAACGGATCGGTGCGGCAGGCACTCCTCATTCGCGCCCCGGTCGGCATCGTCGTTCACAGCCCGCAACTCCTGTGCACCTGGGTGAACGACGTCATGGAGCGTCACGACGGCATTCCAGGTGACCGCCGGTTCGGACGTCGACTCACCGATTCGATGCCCGGCTTCGAGCCCGAAGGACTCGAAGCGGTCATGCGGCAGGTACTGGAGAGCGGCACCACCATGGTCCACGAGTACCGGGCGTGGCCGGCCGGCGATCCGCGCCGCGAGCACGCGTTCTCGGCGTCCTTCTTCTGCCTCCAGGACGCGAAGGGCCGGCCGCTGGGAGTGTGCTCGGTGATCGTGGACGTCACCGGAAGTCAGGGGGTCTGCGAGCGCCGTGCCGTTCTCAACGAGGCCAGCACGCGTATCGGCAACACCCTGGACGTCATGCAGACCGGGCAGGAACTGGCCGACGTCGCCGTTCCGCTGTTGGCCGACTACGCGATCGTCGACCTCGCGGATTCGGTTCCGTTCGGCGAAGAGCCCTCCGCCCGGACCGACACCACGAACGGTCTCCCCCGCGCTTGCCACCGCGTCGGCCTGGCCTCGATCCACCCGGGGGTCCCGGAGTCGTGGTGGGCGCGCGGCGAGCCCGTGCCGGTGTCACCGACCTCGCCGTTCGCCAGGGTCCTGCGCACAGGACGGTCTCACCTCGAACCCGTGCTGGACACCTCTCCCGGGACATGGATCGACCGTGATCCGTGCCGGGCGGAGAAGGTCCGTGAGAACGGCGTGCACTCCCTCATGGTCGTGCCCATCCGGGCACGGCGCTCCATGCTGGGCATGGTTGTCTTCGCACGCACGGAGAACCCGGTTCCGTTCCAGGAGGACGACCTGCTCCTGGCCGAGGAACTGGTCGGCCGGGCCGCGCTGTCACTGGACAATGCCCGCCAGTACGCCCGCGAACGCAGCGCGGCCCTGGCGCTCCAACGCAACCTGCTCCCCCACCGCTTGAGGGGCGGCGTCGCGGTGGAGGCGGCCTCGCGCTACCTGCCGGCCGACATGGATGCCGGCGTCGGGGGCGACTGGTTCGATGTGATCCCGCTGTCCGGCGCCCGGGTGGCCCTCGTCGTCGGCGACGTGATCGGGCACGGCATCAACGCCGCCGCGACCATGGGCAGGCTCCGCACCGCCGTCCACACCCTCGCCGACATGGAGCTGCCCCCCGACGAACTGCTGGCCCACCTCGACGACACCGTCCGGCGATTGACCGAGGAGGACGCCGACGCCTGCGACCAGCCCCCCGCGGTGGTCGGCGCCACCTGTCTGTACGCCGTCTACGACCCGGTCACCCGCAAATGCACCATGGCACGCGCCGGGCACCTGCCGCCCGCGATCATCGACCCACAGGGCCAGGTCACCTTCCCCGACCTGCCCACCGGAGCCCCGCTCGGTCTCGGCCTCGGCCTGGTTCCCTTCGGCGCCATGGAAGTGGAGCTCCCCGAAGGGAGTCTGCTCGCGTTCTACACCGACGGCCTGGTCGAGTCCCGTGACGACGACATCGAAGTGGGCATGCGTCGCCTGGGATCCGCCCTCACACGGTCCGGTCGGTCCTTGGACGACCTGTGCTCCTCGGTGATCGAGACCCTGCCGACCCAGGCACCGTCGGACGACGTCACCTTGCTCCTCGTCCGGACCCGCACCCTCGGTGCCGCCCAGATCGCCTCCTGGGACTTCCCCGCCGATCCGACCGTCGTCCGCACCGCCCGGCACACGGCCGCCCGGCAGCTCAGGGAATGGGGGCTGGATCATCTCGTGCCCAACACGGAACTCATCGTCAGTGAGCTGGTCACCAACGCCATCCGCCACGGCGCCGGCCCCCTGCGTCTCAGGCTGATCCAGCACCAAGTCCTGACCTGCGAGGTCTTCGACAGCGGCAGCTGCTACCCGCGCCTGCGTCACGCTCGCGGCGTCGACGAGAACGGCCGGGGCCTGTTCATGATCGCGCAGCTGTGCCACAGGTGGGGCTTCCGGTCGGCGACCGGCGGCAAGCTCGTCTGGGTCGATCAGGACCTGCCCTGCGCGCCCTCGCACGCCGAGAACCAGCGCCCGTCGCAGGCGGCCGGCGATCACCAGGGCTGCGTGGCGTACCCGGTTCACCGGCCGCCGGCCGTCCAGCCACATCCGGCAGGGGCATGACGCGGTGGTGCGTACGACGTGTCGTCCGCACCACGGGAGGGCGGTCGGCGGAAGGCACCTTTCCCCGTTGCCGTCGTTCCGCCGACGGCAACGGGGTGTCCCGCGGCGCGAACCGGAAGGGCGCCGTCACACGCGCCTGACGACCAGTACGGCAACATCGTCGAGATGGTCCACCGCGACCGCGGCGTCGAGGATCCGGTCGGCGATCGCATCGGCGTCCAGTCCGTCGTGGAGGGCGTGGGCGGCCAGTGCTCCGGCCCGCTCCAGACCGGCGTCCAGCGTCAGGCCCGGTCCTTCGACCACCCCGTCGGTGACCATGACCAGCGCGGTGCCCTCGTCCAGCGTGAAGGTCTCCTCGCGGTAGTCGGTTCCCGACAGGACTCCCAGCACCGGACCGCCCGGCAGTTCGCGGACGTCACTGCTGCCGTCGTCACGTACGCACAGCAACGGCACATGGCCGGCGCTGGCGCCGGTGACCTGTCCTTCCCGTGGACCGATGGACAGCATGGTGCAACTGGCGAATCGTGCCGCGTTCATCGTGACCAGCAGTTCGTTGGTGCGCTTCAGCACCGTCGCGGGATCCGGTTCGTGTGCGGCGATCGCACGGATGGAAGTGCGTACCTGCCCCATGAAGGCGGCGGCATCCACGTCATGACCTTGGCTGTCACCGATCTCCAGGGCCACGGCACCATCGGGCGTCACGAAGGCGTCGTACCAGTCCCCGCCGATGTCGAGCCCGTCCCGGCTCGGCTGGTACCGGGCGGCGACCTCCAGGCCCGGGAGGTCATCGGGCAGCGTGGGCAGCATGCTCTGTTGGAGCGCCGCGGCCAGCTCGACCCGGGCCTGCTGCAACCGGATGCGCCTGAGTGCCTGGCCCGCCAGGTCGGCAAGGGTGCTCATGAGGGCGCGCTCGTCCGGCGGCGAGTGGTGCTCCCTGTCGTAGGTCACCGCCCAGGCCCCGAGCGGCTGGTCGCCGACCGGACTGAGGGGGGCGATCGATATCCCGATGAAGGAGCCGAGCCACGGGATGCCGGCTGTCTGCGGCCAGTCGCGGATGAGCTCTTCGTGGTTGGGGATGAAATGCGGCATGCCGGTTCGGATCGCACAGGTCAGCGGCTGGGGCTCATCGAGGGATATGCCCTCCATGGCGTTCATCTGCTGTGGGTCGACCCGGGCGTCGGAAGAGGCGTGGAGAAGCCCTGTCTCCTGGTCGAGGAGCGTGAGCACGGCGCCCGTGCCACCGAAGGTCGCGGCGACCCGTGCCAGGACGACCTGCTGCAGCTCCTGCTCCGTGGCGGCGGTGATCAGGGCGGCGGAGAACCCGGCGATCTCATCGACACGCTGACGCTCGGCGAACAGCGTGGCCAGCGCTCTCTGCCGGCCCGCCTCCAGCTTGGTGTCGTCCCGGATCACTCCGAATATCTGTTCGGGGCCGCCGTAACCCAGCTGAATCCGCCGGATCTGGCAGGCCAGGTGGTGCCACCCGTCGCTCACGGATCGGAACTGCAGGTTGATCCAGGGGGACTGTGTGGCGGTCGAGCGTACGAGCCGTCTCAGGGCCTCCCGGTCGTCCGGGTGAACGCTCCGGACCACCCTGGACAAGGACGCCGTGGCTTGCGGGAACAGCAAGGCCAGAGCGGGCGCGCCGCCCAGCCACTCGAGCTGGTTCTCCTGGGGCGAGTACATCCACAGGCCGAGATCCGCGGCCGCGGCCGCCAGCCGGAAGGGGATCAGCAGGCCGCCCGGGTCGTTGCGCGCGTCCACCGAGTGCACCCACACCAGCCGCTCGCGACCTGCGGGATCGGTCACCGGCCGGGCTTCGATGAGGCTGACCACGGATGCTCTCCCCGGCGCGGAGAACTCCAGCACACGCATCGCGACCGTCTTCGTCGTGGCCCCGTGGGTCAGCAGGTTCTCCGCCGAGGCCCGCTGGGTCTCAGGCAGCAGACCGCAGAAGTCATGTCCCACGCACTGCTCGGCCGGCCTGCCCAGCGTGGCGGCCATCGGGGCGTTGAGTGAGCGAACAGTGCCGTCCACTGCCAGGAGAGCCGACGGAGTAGCCCATCGAAGGAGATCGTCCGAGCTGTCCATCTGCGCTCCCTGGCGATCACCGAGCGATCGCCCGAATGATCACTATCCATTGTATTCCGCACTTTTGTTCACGACTTTTGTCCACGATGCCTCCCTGAAGGGTTTCCGCACCGCCGCACGCTCGCCCGCCCCCGACTCGGCCTCGCCGCCCATGCCCTCGGCGGCCCACTGCGTGCATTCCGCAACAACATCGGCGCTGTGCGACCGGATCGCCACAGAACGCAGTCGCGCCGCCCGGTCAGCCCCTGACCCCGAGGGCCTGGATGTCGAGGCCGCCCAGGGCCGGGTGGACGTAGGCGTTGGTCAGGCGGTCGGACCGGTAGTTGAGGCGGCGGTCGTAGAGGAAGGGCAGGAGCGTGCCGCGGTCCTGGGCGGTGGAGTCGACGGTGCGCCAGAGGTTGTCGGCGGCGTTGCGGTTGGTCTCGGAGTCGGCCTCGTCCATCAGGGAGTTGATCTCCCGGTCGTCCAGCCCCGCGTAGTTGCTGGGGCTGTCCGGCAGCAGCAGCGGGCGCAGGAATCCGGCCGGGGAGGGCCAGTCGGACTGCCAGGTGGTCATGACGATGCCCCAGCCTTTGTCCTTGATCTGCTGCTGGTCGGTGAGGGCGGCGTAGAAGTCGGCGGCTTCGGGGGTCTGCACGGTCGCCGTGATGCCCACCTCGGCGAGCTGGCCGGCGAGCGACTGCGCGGCCTTGCGGGCGGCCTGGTCGGTGGCGGAGACCGCGACGACCGTGCTGAACCCCTTGGCGTGGCCGCATTCGCCGAGGAAGCGGCGGGCCTGTTCGGGGTAGGAGCCGCCGGTCACGGTGCCGTAGGTGTCCAGGTGCCGGTCGTGGCCGCCGATGGTCGGCGGGAGCATGCCGCCGGCGACGTCGCCCGCGTCCTGGCCGCCCAGGGCGTCACGCAGGAGGCTGCGGTCGGTGGCGTACTGGACGGCCCAGCGGCAGCGGTAGTCGTCCAGGGGCGCGACGGCGGTCTGCAGGGAGAAGTAGCGGACGGCGCCGGTCTGCACGAGGTCCGCGCGGGACTTGAGCGCGTCGTCGGCGAGGATGCGGGTCCGGGTGGCCCCCTGGACGCCGGTCTGGGCGAGGTCGAGGTCGGCGGTGCCGTTCATCAGGGCGGTGTCCACGGCGGCCGCGTCCGCGGCGATGGTGAGCTCCACCTCGTCGGGCAGGGCGGTGCGTATCGCGTCGGTCGCCGGGTCCCACTTGTCGTTGCGCACCAGGCGCAGTCCCTTGGCTGCGTCGTAGGAGGCGATGCGGTAGGGGCCGCTGGCGACCGGCTGGTCCTGGTAGCTCTCCTTGGTGTCCTTAGCCTTCGGGACGGGCGAGGACATGGGCAGCGCGAGGACGTGGGGGAAGTCGGCGAAGGGCGCGTCGAGGTGGAAGACGATCGTGCGGTCGTCGGGGGTCCCGACGCTCTTCAGGCCGAGCCCGTCGGGGTCGGTGTCCTTGTAGGGGCCGGGGTAGTCCTGCCCCTGGTCGAGCAGGTCGCGCAGGTGGGTGGGGCCGCCGGGGTAGAGGTCCCTGGCGAAGGTGCGCTCGATGCCGTACTTGACGTCCCGTGAGGTGATCGGCGAGCCGTCCTCGAAGGTGACGCCCTCCTTGAGGGTGTACGTGTAGGTGCGGCCGCCGTCGGAGACCGTGCCGGTGCTGGTGGCGAGGTCGGGGGCGAGCCGGGTGCCCGCGGCGCCGGGCTGCGGGGCGAAGTCGACGAGTTTGCGCAGGTAGAGGCGGCCGAGGTTCCACACGATCGGCGAGTAGGTGCGGGCCGGGTCGAGGGAGTCGGGGGTGTAGGCCGAGATGAGCCTGAGGGTGCCGCCCTTGGCGGTGGACGGGTTGACGGCGCCGGTGAGGGCGCCGTTGTAGCCGCCGGTGGGCCTGCGGGCGGCGATCAGGTCCTGGGCGGTCGGGGTGGACCGCTTCTTCGGGTCGTCGCCGAAGGGGTCGACGACGACCGTCACGGTGACCAGGACGGCCACGACCGCAGCGGTGACCGCGGACACCACGCCCCAGCGGCGGCGCCGGGGCACCGGGACCGGGGTGTCCCAGGCGGGCCGGGTGGGGTAGGACGGCGGCCCGTACGAGGGCGGGTTGTACGCGGG
>NZ_JARAVK010000252.1:0-12731 GCF_033792765.1 Streptomyces sp. PA03-6a
CCTCGGGCTGCCCGTCGTGCTGGACAAGGACACCAACGCGCCGTCCCCGTCCCCGTTCCCGTTCCCGCCGGGCGGGAGCACGGCGAGGGCCGCCGCGTTGGTGTCCTTGTCCAGCACGACGGGCAGCCCGAGGCGTTCGGCCAGCGCGTCGCGCAGCGGGTAGCCGTCCCATCCCGGCAGGCCCGTGACGCGGTGCAGCACCCCCGCGGTGTGGTCGAGGGGGCCCGGGCAGGCGAGCCCGGCGCCGAGCACCGCCCCGTCCGCGCCGGGCGTGGCGCCGACGGTCTCCCTGACCAGTCCCGCCGCCGCCTCCAGCACCTCTCCGGCCGGGCGGCGTAGGTCCAGGGGGACGGTCCTGGCATCCACCACGCCGCCCGCCAGGTCGGCGAGCACCACCGTCAATTCGTCGCGGTCCAGGTGCACCCCCACGGCGTACCGGGCGCGGCGCGCCAGCCGCAGCAGGGTGCGCGGCTTGCCGCCGGTGGGGGCGCCGCGCCCCGCCTCGTCGACCAGGCCGTCGGCCCGCAGCCGTGCGGTGATCTTGCTGACGGCCTGGGGGGTGAGCCCGGTGCGCTCGGCCAGTTCCAGGCGGCTGATGCCGGCGCCCTCGCCCACGGTCGCCGTCCGCAGCAGGCCCAGAACGAGGGCGGCGTTGTGACTGCGCAGCGCGGGCAGGTTGGCCCCGGAGATTCCCCTGTTCACATCTCCCATTGTCAGGTTCGCTTGCGCTTTGGCAACAGCGTTGCTTAAGTGGTGGCATGGCTCCCGCACCTCTTCGCGTCGGGCTGGTCGGCTACGGTCTGGCCGGCTCGGTCTTCCACGCCCCGCTGATCTCCACCACCGACGGCCTCGTCCTGGACACCGTCGTCACCGGCAACCCGGAGCGCCAGGCGCAGGCGCGCGCCGAGCACCCGGACGTCCGCATCGCCGGCCACCCGGACGAGCTGTGGAAGCGCGCCGGCGAGCTCGACCTGATCGTCCTGGCCTCGCCGAACAAGACCCACGTCCCGTTCGCGACCGCCGCACTGGAGGCCTCACTCGCGGTCGTCGTCGACAAGCCGGTCGCCGGCACCGCGGCCGAGGCGCACGCCCTCGCGGACCTCGCCGACGAGCGCGGCCTGCTGCTCTCGGTCTTCCAGAACCGCCGCTGGGACAACGACTTCCTCACCCTGCGCGGGCTGCTGGAGCGCGGTGAACTGGGCGAGGTGTGGCGCTTCGAGTCCCGCTTCGAGCGGTGGCGGCCGAGCCTGAAGGGCGGCTGGCGCGAGTCCGGCGACCCCGCCGAGATCGGCGGCCTGCTCTACGACCTCGGCAGCCACCTCGTCGACCAGGCGCTGACCCTCTTCGGGCCCGCCGTCAGTGTGTACGGCGAGCTGGACGTGCGCCGGCCCGGCGCCCAGGTGGACGACGACGCCTTCGTGGCCCTGACCCACGCCGGGGGCGTCCGCTCCCATCTGTGGATGAGCGCCACCACCGCGCAGCTCGGCCCCCGCTTCCGGGTGCTCGGCAGCGCCGCCGGATACGTCAAGCACGGCCTGGACCCACAGGAGGCCGCGCTGCGCGACGGTGCCCGCCCCGCCCCCGGCGCCGTGTGGGGCACCGAACCGGAGGCCGAGTGGGGCACGCTGGGCGCCGGTGATGAGGTGCGCCCCGTGCCGACCGTGCCGGGCGACTACCCGGC
Source organism: Streptomyces sp. PA03-6a (assembly GCF_033792765.1). Taxonomy (NCBI): domain Bacteria; kingdom Bacillati; phylum Actinomycetota; class Actinomycetes; order Kitasatosporales; family Streptomycetaceae; genus Streptomyces; species Streptomyces sp. PA03-6a. Next base: position 1,682 of record NZ_JARAVK010000252.1, read on the forward strand.
GTACTACGCCGCCGTCGCCGCCGCCCTGCGGGACGGCACCGCGCCGCCGGTCACCGCCCGCGAGGCCGCCGACGCGCTCACGGTCATCAAGGCGGCCGCCGTCTCGGCCCGCGAGGGACGGACCGTGCAGCTCACGCCGAAGGCCTGACCCCAGGCTCTTCCCCGGGGCGTACAGCGCCCGGCCCGCGGTCCGCTCCTCCCGGAGCCGCCGGCCGGGCGCTCCTTACCCTCGGGCGCCGGGACCGCGGGAGTGGTCCGGTGCGTCAGGGGAGAGACGGCGCACCCGCACCCCGTCCGGCGGCTCCGGAGGCACGCCGGCGGACACGGTGGGCGCGAGGACGTAGCAGCGGGCGACCCCGACCGCCGCGGCCACGCGTGTCGCCGATGTGCCGTGCGCCAGGACTTCCAGCACCGCCGCCACGCCCCAGGGGCAAGGTCCATGAGGCGTCGGGTGCGGATCTTCGCGGATCGGACAGGGACAGTCGTGAGGAGGCCGCGAGCTTGGCCATGGCCGGACCACGTCCTGGAGGCGTAGGAAACACTTCCGGCGACCGGGGTCCTGGGCCGCCCTGTCAGGCTAGAACACCTGAATGCGGCCGGGCTAGGGCGTGTTGGGGGCGCGCGTACGGGACGCGTGTCAGTTCGTGGGCTCCGGCCAGTCCGGCAGGATCGTGAAGCACCGGGTCAGCCGGGTCGCCCGCAGCGTGCGCAGCGTGAACTCGTCCCGGCACACCAGCCGTACCCGCCCGGAGTGCTCCTCGGCGCGGCGCCGGGCGCGCACCAGTGCCGACAGGCCGCTGCAGTCGATGAACTCCACCGGCCGCAGGTCCACCACGATGTCCGGGCGGTCGGCCCCGGTCAGCGCGTCGAGGGCGGCGGACACCCCGGGCGCGGTGAGCGCGTCCACCTCGCCGCCGAGCGTCACCAGGGTGCTGGACCCGTCGGTGCGCCGGTGGATCCGGGGCATGGTGTTCGTGGCGTCGTCGGACATGGGACGTCTCCGGGGACGGGAGCCTGGCGCCTGCGGCACGGGGACGGGAACGGGACGCCACCGGGGTCCGGGGTGGTGGGCCCAGCCTATGCCCGACGCGCCGTCACCGGCCCGGCCGAGGGCGAACCCGTGACGTCCCCCGCCGGTGGGTCAGTCGCCGGCCCTCCGCAGCGCGTCGGAGTCCACCGTGCCCGTCACGACACCCCGGGCCAGTTCCGCGAGCCGCACCCGGTGCGTCCGCGCGTACCGCCGCAGCGCCGTGAACGCCTCGTCGACGCCGACGCCCCAGCGCTCCGCCAGCACGCCCTTGGCCTGTTCCAGGACGACCCGGCTGTCCAGCGCGGCCTGCAACTGGGCGGCCAGCGCCTCCTGCCGCTGCCGGGCCCGTTCCTGGAGTATCCCGATGGCGGCGGCGTCCGCGAAGGCCCGGGCCAGCGCCACGTCACCGCCCGGGGGATCGCCGGGCACCCCGCGGAACAGGTTCAGCGCGCCGATCACCTCGGCCCGGCGCCGCAGCGGCACGGCGTACGTCGCGTGGAAGCCCCGGTCGCGGGCGAGCGGGGCGAAGCGCGGCCAGCGGTCGTCGCAGCGCGCGAGGTCCGGGGCGGTGACCACGTCCGAACCCCGGTAGCAGTCCAGACAGGGTCCCTCCTCCCGCTGCCGGCGCAGGAGTTCGCCCGCGCCGCCGCAGCCGGCCGCGGTCCGCAGCTCGCCGCGCCCGTCGTCCAGCAGCACTCCGGCCGCCGTGACGTCCAGCAGCTCCACGCAGCGGTCGGCCACCCGCTCCAGGAAGACGCCCACGTCGAAGTCGCCGTCCAGGGTGTCGGCGAGGTCCACGAAGACCTCGGCGAGCCGCAGCTCGCGCGCACGGTGCGTCGGGTGCTCTGTCACGTCCGGCTCCAGCCCTCGGCGGACACGGCTTCGCCGGGGGATTCTGCCATGGGGAGCAGACGCGGCATTCGACGGGAAAGGCACCGACTGCCCTGATCTGAGGGCCCCTTGACCGTTCGGTATGTCAGGATTGGCGGCGACCGGTCTCGTCCCGCCATCCAAGGGGGAGTGGATGTTCGGCACCAACACCGGCCCGCTGCGCAGGGCGGCCTGCGCCGTGTCCGCCGCCGGACTGCTCTCCATGGCGCTGGGCGGCTGCTTCGGCACCGGCAAGCCCGGGGGGAACCAGGACAAGGGCGGCGGCAGCAGCCCCGGGAGCACCGCCGGGGCGCCGTTCTGGGTCAACCCGGACACGGCCGCGGCCCGTCAGGCGGCGCAGTGGCGCCAGGAAGGCCGGGAGGCCGACGCCGCACTGCTGGAACGGATCGCGGGCCGGCCCGTCGCCGAGTGGATCGGCCAGGACGACGCACAGGACCGGGCCAGGGGCTACACCGAGGCCGCCGCCCGCGACGGCCGGACACCCGTGCTCGTGCTCTACAACATCCCGCACCGCGACTGCGGTCAGTACTCCCAGGGGGGCGCCGCCGACGGCGCCGCCTACCGCGCCTGGGTCGACGCGGTCGCCGCCGGCATCGGTGAGCGCGAGGCGCTGGTGGTGCTCGAACCGGACGCCCTCACCCACATCGTCGACGGCTGCACGCCCCGCGAGTTCCAGAAGGAGCGCTACGCCCTGCTGACCCACGCCGTGGACACCCTGGGCGCGCTGCCCCGCGTGCGGGTCTACCTCGACGCCGGCAACGCCGGCTGGGTCAGCGACCCCGCCCGCCTGGCCGGCCCGCTGCGGGCGGCCGGCGTCGCCGCGGCGGACGGCTTCGCCCTCAACACCTCGAACTTCTACAGCACCGCCGCGAACACCGCGTACGGCAGGAAGCTGTCCGCGCGGCTCGGCGGCAAGCACTTCGTCATCGACACCAGCCGCAACGGCCGTGGCCCCCTCGACGGCGCCCACGACGAGGCCTGGTGCAACCCGCCCGGCCGCGGCTTGGGCACCCCGCCCACCACCGACACCGGTGACGAACTCGTCGACGCCTACCTGTGGATCAAGCGTCCCGGCGACTCCGACGGCACCTGCAAGGGCGGCCCGCGGGCGGGTGACTGGTGGCCCGAGTACGCCCTGGGACTGGCCCGGCGCGCGGCCTCCTGACCGCCCGCCGGGCCCCTCCCGTCAGGTCACCCGCACCCAGCGCGCCTGCGACGGCGTGCCCTCGTCGTCGGTGACGACCAGCATGTACCAGCCTGGCGGCACGATCGACGGGTCCTCGGGGACGGTCACGCTCACCGACCCCTCGCCGCGCTCCACGTCCAGCGCGATCGACCGCTGCTCCACGTCGGTGGCGTGGGTGACCGCGCTCGGCCGCATCAGCCGTGCCGCCTCGATGCGCTCCGCGTGCGCGGCCCGGAAGGTGGCCGTGCCGCCGCGCCGGAGGGCTTGCGGGCCCGCGCCGAGCGAGGGCCGGGAGCCCCGGTAGCGGTACGCCGGGGTGTAGACCTCGATCCTCTGCTCGAAGAAGCCCGGCTTGGTGTCGGCCGGGTCCCCGAAGAGCGGGTTGGACCCGAAGACCGCCACCCGGCCGTCGGGCAGCAGCAGCGCCTCGGAGTGGTAGTTGCGGCCCACCGACGGGTCGGCGGCCTCCCGGAAGGTGTCGTCCGCCGGGTCGTAGATCTGCGCCCGCAGGACGTCGCTGCCGCCGCGGCCCCGGTAGTCACGGGAGCCGCCGGTGGTGAACACGGTGTCGTCCGGCAGGATCACCGTGTTCAGGTAGCGGGTGGGCTCGGGCAGGTCGGGGCCCGTCGTGTACCGCGGGTCCGCGGCGTCCAGGTCCACCACGGCGGTGCGGGTGGTCGAGGAGTGCGACTCGCCGACCCCGCCGCCGCCCAGCACCATCACCTTCTGGTCCTGCGCGGGCGGCAGCAGCACCGAGCCGGCCGTCTCCAGGTCCTCGGCGTCCTCCAGCCCGGGGACCTCGGTGAAGCGGTTGGTGCGCAGGTCCCACACGCCCGGGACACGGCCCTCGTCCGCCGGCCCGTACCCCGCGTTGGCGCCCGAGTAGAAGATCTTCCCGCCCTTCATCAGGAAGAGCGCGGGGTAGGTGGGGAAGTAGCGCTCGCCGGTGTACGCCCACGTCCGGGTCTTCGGGTCGTAGACCTCGTTCTTGCCCGGGACGACCTGGCCGATGTCGTCCAGCCCCGAGACGGAGAGCACCCGCCCGTCGGCGAGGGTGACCAGCGTCGGGTACCAGCGGGCCTCGTTCATCGGGTCGACCGGGACGTAGGCCTCGGCCACCGGGTCGAACTCGTACGCGTTCTTGATCCCCTGGAAGTCCTTCTTGTCCAGGCCGAGCTTGGTGGCCAGCCCGTAGAAGTTCTCCCGGTCCTCGCCCTCCAGGCCACGGATCCCGTACTGCGCCGCGGTGTTGACGATGCCCTTCTCGCCCTTGACCAGCGACTGCACGAACACCCGTGCCTCGCTCGCGGTCACGGTGACCTTGCCGGTCCTGGCCTCGACGGTCTTCTTGGCGCGGGGCACGTTGACGGGGAACTCCGACCGGAAGGCCCGGCCGTTCTCGTCGTTGACGAAGACCGTGCCCTCGGGGAAGGTCCGCGGCTTGTCCGGGTCCTCGTTCTTGATGAGCATCGCGCCGCCCGCCCGGTCCACGGCCTCCTTGAGCTTCTCGTAGCGGGCGGTGCCGCCGGCCACCAGCAGCGTGCCGTCGGCCAGCTGGGCGTGCCCGGCGCAGAACATGTCCTTGGGGGTGTCGATCTCCTTGAAGGTGTTCTCCACCGGGTCCCAGAGCACGCTCTTGAAGGACTTGGCCTTGAAGTTCCGCTCGTCGTTGCCGGAGCCGGCGATCAGCAGCACCTTCCCGGTGTGCAGCAGCGCCGCGTGGACGGCGTTGACGCGGAACTCCTCGGGCACCTCGACCAGGTCCCAGTGGCCGTACGCGGCCTTGTACCCGGGCTGGTTGATCTTGTAGTCGTGGTACTTCTCCGCCGAGTAGCCGTAGATCGCGGGCGCGTTCATCCCGGCGAGCACCCCCACGGCCGTGCTCCCGACGGCGATCTTCCGCAGTCTGCGGCTGGGTCGGTAGCTCATCGGGCGGCGCTCCTGGAACGGACGAGGGACAGGGACCAGACGGCGATCGGTGCCAGGGTCAGGACGAGGGCCAGCGTCGCCCACGTGCGCATCGCCACGTGGGTGTGGCCGTTGAAGAAGCTGGCGGCGAGCGAGCCGCCGAAGACGAGCAGCCAGAACAGGTGGACGCGGAAGGTGGACAGCAGCCGGTCCGGGCTCGCGGAGTCCCCCTTGGGGGTGACCACGAACCTGCTCTTGCGCCGCAGCACCGCGTCCATCAGCGAGCGGGCGTAGATCGGCGCGGACAGCGCCGACATCACCATGCCCGCCGCGCCCGAGGAGCCCTCCGGCTCGTGGGGGCTGACGTTGTGCCGCCGGTTCCACACGTACAGGCCGATCTGGAGCGCGGCGGCGTCGCTGTAGAGCATCATCCAGACCTCGGAGTCGATCTGGATGCCCGAGGCGCCGAGCCCGAGGAACAGCGCGCAGCTGAGGCCGCCCAGGAGCCAGTTGACCGCCGTCATCGGGTAGTAGACGACCATCAGCGTGTAGTTGAGCAGGCGGCCGGGGGAGAGGGTGAACGGCACCTTCCAGAACTGCTTGATGAGCGTCTCGTAGGTGCCGCGGCTCCAGCGCAGCTGCTGGGTGAAGAAGTCGGTCCAGGAGGACGGTCCCTCGCCGACGGCGAGGACGTCCGGGGTGTAGACCGAGCGCCACTTGCGGCCGGTGGCGGGGTTGCGGTGCCGGTGCAGTTCCAGGCCGGTGGCCATGTCCTCGGTGATGGAGTCGTACAGCCCGCCGATGCTTCTGATGGCGCTGATGCGCACCGCGTTGTTGGTCCCGACGAACATGGGGGAGCCGTAGGCGTTGCCGGCCCGCTGGATGAGCGCGTGGAAGAGGAACTGCTGGCTCTCGGCGGCCTTGGTCACCGCGCTGTCGTAGTTGCCGTAGACCTGCGGGCCGACGACGAAGGCGACGTCCGGGTCCCGGAAGTAACCGAGCATGCGCTCCAGGAAGTTGGGGAGCGGGACGTGGTCGGTGTCGACGGAGGCGAAGACGTCGTAGTCGTCGCCGTGGGCGTCGAGCCAGGCGTTGTAGTTGCCGTGCTTGGTGCGGGCGCGGAAGGGGCCGCTGGGCCGGTTCCACCGCTCCACGCCCTTGCGGGTGAAGTGGCGTACGTTCAGGCGCTCGCACAGGCTCTTGACGTCGGGGTCGTCGCCCTCGTCCAGGAGCCAGATGTGCAACGTGCCGCGGTGGCGCAGGCGGACCGCGGCCTCCAGGGTCGCCCGCACCATCGCCAGGGGCTCCTTGCCCGGGACGAAGGTGGTCACGAAGGCGACCTTGCTGCCCTTCTCGGGTACGACGGGTACCGGATCGCGCGCGACGAGCGTCGCATGGGCGTTGGACGTCACGTTGATCAGCCGGAAGAGCTCGATCAGGCCGATGGATATGAGCATCACGGCGTCGGCGGCGACCAGCCAGCCCGGCGCGTGTTCCCGGCGGGTCCAGTGGGCCGGCTGCATCAGCCAGGCGAGCAGCACCGCCGAGAGTACCGGGGCCGCGCCGAGCAGCAGCGCCGCGCGGATCCGGTGGGGTTCCTCCGCGAGCAGGCTGCGGTACTTCACCCGGTACGGGACTCCGGGTTCCGGCTCGGTGAGCGGGCCGGCGAGCCTGCTGTAGTGCTCGTAGTCGTACCGGGGCGCCGCTGCGCCGGATTCCGGCCGGGACGGGCCGGGGCGGGAGCGCCGGGGTATGACGGGCACGGGCGTGCCGGCCCGAGGGTCGGTCGTGTACTGCTGGGCGCCGGATGTCGGCGGCATGTGGATGCTCCCCCCGAAGCATGTCGCGCCGCTGTCGCGGCGGTGTTGGCGCCCCGGGCGCTGCGGCCCCCCGCCCCCGGGGCATGCGTGGGCGTTCTGTGGCCTCCGGGTCGCGTGAGGCCGGCTATGACTCGTCAACGACCGGACCACCGTGAGGTAACGCCTGAATCCACCCCTCTCGCCCCGGGGCCCTCCCCTGGGCCCGTACACGGAAAAGCCGCCGGAATCCGACCCGTTGGCTCACCGGTGAGGGCGCATGTGTCCGGTTGGCGCATGGATGTCCCGCGGATCCAGCGTCCCGGAATGCCCGTCTTGATGGCAAGGCGCGAAACGAGTTGTTAACAGGCCGTATGAGCGATTTGGTCCGGTTGTCGGCTCACAGCTCGACGGAGGCCTCGTCCTCGGCCACGTGCGTCCCCATCCGGGCCAGCAGCAGGGCGACGTCGTCGTCGGGGGACTGCAGCTGCGCGCCCAGCACGACGTCGCAGGTGTCCTCCAGCGAGCGGCGGCGGCTCTTGAGCTTGAGGACGCGCATCAGCGTGCGCAGCCCCACGTCGATCGACTGCCGCCGGTCCTCGACCAGCCCGTCGGTGAACAGCGCCAGCAAGGTGCCCTCGGCGAGCTTCCGCTCCACCGTGTGGAAACGGATCCCTCCGACGCCCAGCGGCACCGCGTTGGGCAGGTCGATCAGCTCGGCGCGGCCGCCGGGCGGCACCAGCACCGGCGGCAGGTGCCCGGCGGTGGAGAACTGGCAGCGGCCCGTCGCGGGGTCGCAGACGGCGTAGACGCAGGTGGCGATGAAGTCGCCCTCGGCGCTGCCGGTGATGTTGTCGAGGTGCGCCAGCACCTCGTCCGGCGGCAGGTCGAGCCGGGCGAAGGCCCGGGTCGCCGTGCGCAGCTGGCCCATGATCGCCGCCGCGTGCAGGCCCTTGCCCATCACGTCCCCGACGATCAGCCCGACCTTGCCGTCCCGCAGCTGCAGGACGTCGTACCAGTCCCCGCCGACCTCCCGGACGGCGGGGATGTAGCGGGCGGAGATCTCCATCCCGTCCACGCGTGGCGGCTCGTGCGGCAGCAGGCTGCGCTGGAGGGTGAGCGCGGCGTTGCGCTCACCCGCGTAGAGCCGCGCGTTGTCGATGGATATCGCGGCCCGGGCGGCCAGCTCCACCGCCAGCGTGCGGTCCTCGTCGTCGAAGGGCTTCTGGTTGCGGGTGCGGAACATCCCGACCGCCCCCAGCACCTCGCCGCGGGCGATGAGCGGCGCGGCGAGGTACGAGTGCGCGCCCGCCCGCTTCAGCTGGGCGGCGGCCCGGTCGTCGCGGGCTATGCGGCGCAGCATGCGGCTGCTCACCCGGTGCACGACCACCGGCTGGCCCTCCCGCACGGCCTTGGTGATCAGCCGGTCGTCGGCGTACCGGGCCAGCTCCCCGACCGGGTCGACGGCGCCGATCGCCTCGCTGGACTCGGCGGCCGCGACCGCCAGCGCCCGGAACTCGGCCGACTGCTGGGCGCGCACCTTGGGCACCGGGCCGCCGCGCAGCACCTCGTCCAGGACGTCGACGGTGGCGATGTCGGCGAGCGTGGGCACCACCACCGAGGCCAGTTCCCGGGCGGTCTGCTGCAGGTCCAGCGTGGTGCCGATCCGGGTCCCTGCCTCGGCGATCACCGCGAGCCGGCCGCGGGCCTCGGCGATCTCCTCGGCCGCCTGGTGGCGCTCGGTGAAGTCCGCGATCGACGCGGCCAGGCCCAGCACCCGCCCGGTGGGGTCCTGGATCCGGTAGTACGAGATCGACCAGGCGTGGTCGTGCTCCTGGTCGGCGTACGTCCTGACCACGGTGTCCAGGTCCAGCAGCGGCTCCCCGGTCTCCAGCACCTGGCGCATCCGGGCCTCGATCGCCCGGAACTCCGCCCCCGGCGAGATCTCGCGCACCCGGCGCCCCAGCATGGCCGCCGCGGGCAGGCCGTGCAGCTCCTCCATGGCCCGGTTGACGCGCACGATCCGCAGGTCCGTGTCGAAGACGGCCAGCCCGATCGGGGACTGGTCGACGAGGCTGCTGGACAGCGCCATGTCCGTCTCCACGCGCCGCACGGTGGACAGGTCGGCGCCCAGGCCCAGCGCGTAGACGCCGCCGTCCACGTCGTGCATCCGCATGTTGCGGAACTCCACGTCACGGGTCGTGCCGTCGGCGTGCACGATCGGGAACACGCCCTGCCAGATGGCACCCGCCCTGACCTGCTTGAACAGCTCGGTGACCAGCTCCAGCTTGTCGGGCGCGACCAGCAGCAGGCCGGCGTTCTGGCCCAGGGCCTCTTCCGCCGAGTAGCCGAACAGGCGTTCGGCCTCCGGGCTCCACAGCACGATGTGACCGGTGCGGTCCAGCACCATCGCCGCCACCTGCAGCAGGTCGAGCAGGCCTCCGGGCGAGGCGGCCCCTGGACTCGGCCGGGCCTCCCTGCCCGTGCCGGGCGGCGGCGGATCGTGCTCGCGCATGGCCTCCTCGTGAGCCCCCGTAGAGCTCTCACATCATCGTTAGGGGATATTTTCGCACTGAGTCACCCTGGGCGCCGCCCTTCCCCCACAAACGAGCGAGGGCGCCCTTCCCGAAGGAAGGACGCCCTCACATTGTGCGCCGCCAGGGACTCGAACCCCGAACCCGCTGATTAAGAGTCAGCTGCTCTGCCAGTTGAGCTAGCGGCGCTCACCGACAGAGAGGATCCTACCTGACCAGTGGCGGTGCTCCCGACCACCTCGTCCAGGAGCGCGGGGTCGTCGTCCAGCCAGCCGAGGCGGACCATCTTCACCCCCGCCTGGAACCGGCTGTCGGCCCCTATCTGCTGCATCAGCTCGGCCACTATCCGCCGCACCGTCCGGTCGGACAGGCCCAGCTTGCGGCCGATGGCCTCGTCCGTCAGCCCCGAGGCGAGCAGCCGGACGACCTCCCGGTGCCGTGCGGCGGGCGCGGCGCCGACGTCGTCGGTGAACAGGTCCGAGGCGGCCGCCCAGCAGTGCTCGAACATCTGGCGCAGCACGGCCACCATGGCGGGGCTGCGCAGGACCATGGCGGAGCCGGAGCCGCCCTCGCCGGCGCCCTCGTCGAGCCCCAGCGCCGGCACGACGGCGAGGGTGTGGTCCACGATGATCATCTTCATGGGCAGCGTCGCGGTCGTGCGCACCTCGCCGCCGTCGTTGACGAAGGTCCTCAGATGCGTGCGGATGTTCGGAACGGCCGCCGCGGTCGCCAGGTAGATGGACCGCTGGCGGACCCCGCGGCCGAGGGCCTCTCGATTGCGGGTGTCGCCGAGGTGCTCCTCCTGCACGCTGGCGTGCATCGAGAGGATCTCGGTGGTGACGGTGCTGGCCGCCTCGTCCAGGATGGCCGCGATCTGCGCGGGCTGTGCCGCCACCTCGATGCGCGCCTCGGCGAGCTGACGCATGTGCACGGGCTGGAACTCGGCCGCCACGCGGCTCAGCGCGGTGTGGGCGTTCGTGATCGTCTGGACCAGTTCCTCGGTGCGTCGCCGGCTGCCCTCGATCAGCTGGGCCATCGCCGTCGCGGGGGAGTGGACCGACCAGCCGCTGCGGGAGGAGGGGAACTGCGCGGCAAGACCGAGATCCGCCAGGCAGCGCACCGCCGCGTCCAGTTCCCCGTGTGACCATCCGGTGAGGGCACAGACGCTTTCGGGCGCCCAGTCGGCGTCGGCGAGCGCCAGGGCGTAGAGTTCCTGCGCCCGGGCGCGCAGAAGGTCGTCGGTCACTGCTCGCACCCCCAATGCTTCACGTCACCCCCGGCTTCGATCAGGTTAAGGGGCGGGGCTCGTGTATGGACCCTTCGGGGCCCATCCGGTCCCATGTGTCCGCATAGGGCCATGTCCGAATCCGGAACGCGAAAACTACAGACCAGCGGCTTGGCGTCCGACAGAATTCAGTCAGTCGTACGGTTCCCCCAGACCGGACCGGCACCCCCGAACAGCAACACCCCAGCTCACACCCCCAGGACAGGTCTGCCATGTCATCGATTCGTCGCAACGCCCTCCGTGTAGTTCTGGGCGTCGTCGCCGCCATCTCGTTGGGGCTGATCGGCGCGACCACTGCTTCTGCGCAGCCCGCTGCGCAAGGCGACATCGTCTGGGCGGCTCCCAACGACATCGTCTGGTAGCCAACCGGCGGGCAGTACCCCCAAAGAACTTTCCCTTAAAAAAACCTCACCCCCCCCG
>NZ_JARAVK010000253.1:0-12729 GCF_033792765.1 Streptomyces sp. PA03-6a
GGTTCGGGGCGCTGGTGGGCCTGCGCGCCTCCTTCCGGCCCGGCGTCCAGGTGCTCCTGGACATGCTCGGCTTCGCGGCGGCCCTGGAGCGGGCGGACCTGGTGATCACGGGCGAGGGCTCGCTGGACGAACAGACCCTGCACGGCAAGGCCCCGGCCGGTGTCGCGGCCGCCGCCCGTGCCCGGGACGTGGACGTGGTCGCCGTCTGCGGCCGCCTCGCGCTGTCCGGCGCCGCCCTGGGCGCGGCCGGCATCCGGCGGGCGTACGCCCTGACCGACCTCGAGCCGGACCCGGCGCGCTGCATGGCCGAGGCCGGGCCGCTCCTGGAGCGTCTCGCCGAGGACATCGCGCGCGACCTGCCGGCCTGACCCGGGAACGCCAGGGGCCCCGAGCCTTCCCGGCTCGGGGCCCCTGGCACGCACGTCGTACGTCGTACGGCTACGGAAGCTGCGCCGTACGCGCCTCGCGGCGGTTGTTGCGCATCGTGTTGACCCGGCGGGTCGTCGCGAAGAGCGGGATCACCGCAGCCGCGCAGATCTGCAGGGCCGCGCCCGTCTGGAGGAGCACGTCACCGCCGGGGACGGCGAACGCCCAGCAGACCAGGCAGCCCATGCTCAGCACGATCCAGGCCAGCGTGATCGTGGCGAGCCGGCCGCGGGGCTTGGGGTACTCGACCCGGCTGACCATCAGCCACGCCACACCGACGATGGCCAGCACCGTCGGGATGAAGGGCAGATCCAGCAGCACGACCGAGATGACCGTCATCGCCCCGAAGGGGCTCGGCATGCCCTGGAAGATCCCTTCCCGCACCGTCGTGCAGGAGAAGCGGGCCAGGCGCAGGACGACCGCGAGCAGCACCACGACCGCCGCCACCGCCGACAGCTTGCCGTAGGCGTCGTCCGAGATCAGGCCCCAGACGACCACGAAGTAGGCGGGGGCCAGGCCGAAGCTGATCAGGTCGGACAGGTTGTCCAGCTCCGCGCCCATCGCCGAGCTGCGCAGCTTGCGCGCCACGAGGCCGTCGAAGAGGTCGAAGACCGAGGCCATGAGCATCAGCAGGACGGCGGTGGCGGCGCTGTGCCGCGTCATGCCGCCGTCGGTGTTGCCCATCAGGTGCGGGACGAGCACCCCGGTGGTGGTGAAGTACACCGCCATGAATCCGCAGATCGCGTTGCCGAGGGTGAGGCCGTCCGCTATCGACAGCCGCGTCGACAGCGGCATGTCATCGTCGTCGTCCTCGTCCACCGCGGCGACCCACGGTGCCTGGGTGTCGGGATCAATCACGGTCAAGGCGCGTCACCCCAGCCACGGTGGTCTGGCCGACCTCGACGTCGGGCTCGACGCCCTCCGGCAGGTAGATGTCCACACGGGAGCCGAAGCGGATCAGGCCGATGCGCTCGCCCTGCTCCACCTTGGTGCCCTGCGGCACGTAAGGGACGATGCGGCGCGCCACGGCTCCGGCGATCTGCACCATCTCGATGTCGCCGAGCTCGGTGTCGAAGTGCCAGACGACCCGCTCGTTGTTCTCGCTCTCCTTGTTGAACGCCGGAACGAAACCGCCGGGGATGTGCTCGACGGACGTGACGGTGCCGGCGAGCGGCGCGCGGTTCACGTGGACGTTCAGCGGGCTCATGAAGATCGCGACGCGGGTGCGCCCGTCCTTCCACGGCATGATGCTCTGCACCACGCCGTCGGCCGGCGAGATGACGCGGCCCTGGGTGATCTCGCGCTCGGGGTCGCGGAAGAACCACAGCATGCCCGCCGCGAGGGCGGTGGTGGGGACGGCCACGGCCGCCCAGCGCCCGGAGCGGCGGGCGCGGACGAGGCTGATCGCGGCGGTGGCCACGGTCGGGAGGAGCCACGGCGACGCTCCGCGCGCGAGGCGTACGCCGGCCCGGCTGTCGCGTTGTGCAGAGGAATGGCTGTGGGGCATGGAAGACCTTCGTAGCGGAGGGTGCCGCAATGATGGTGCAGGGGACGGCGGCTTTCCGTGAATGGTATCGGGAGTGACCGGCAACTGGGCAAGCCAGCAGTCGAGTCAGTGGCCGGTATTTGATGACTGGGTGTGACCTTTGGCTCGCACAAAGTGTCACAACCCAGACATTCACCCCTGGATTCGGTACTCCTCGAGCAGCCGGCGCCCGATGATCATTTTCTGGATCTCGGCGGTGCCCTCACCGATGAGCAGCATCGGGGCCTCGCGGTAGAGGCGCTCGATCTCGTACTCCTTGGAGAAGCCGTAGCCGCCGTGGATGCGGAAGGCGTCCTCCACGACCTCCTTGCAGTACTCCGCGGCCAGGTACTTCGCCATGCCGGCCTCGAGGTCGTTGCGCTGGCCGGAGTCCTTCTTGCGGGCCGCGTTCACCATCAGCGCGTGGGCCGCCTCGACCTTGGTGGCCATCTCGGAGAGCTTGAACTGGATCGCCTGGTGCTGCGCGATCGGCTTGCCGAAGGTCTGCCGCTGCTGGGCGTACGCGATCCCCAGTTCGAAGGCGCGCTGTGCGACGCCGCAGCCGCGGGCGGCCACGTTGACCCGGCCGACCTCGACCCCGTCCATCATTTGGTAAAAACCGCGGCCGCTCCGACCGCCCAGGACGCGATTTGACGGAATCTTCACGTCCTCGAGGATGAGCTCGGTCGTGTCGACGCCCTTGTACCCCATCTTCTCGATCTTGCCGGGCACGGTGAGGCCCTTCACCGTCGGGTTCGGCCCGAAGCCCGGCTCCTTCTCGATGAGGAAGGTCGTCATCGACTTGTGCGGGGCCGCGTCCTCCGGCTGGCCCTCGTCGGTCCGGCACAGCACCGCGACGAGGTTGGAGGTGCCGCCGTTGGTCAGCCACATCTTCTGGCCGTTGATGACGTAGTCGTCGCCGTCCCGGACCGCCTTGGTGCGGATCGCCGAGACGTCGGAGCCGAGGCCCGGCTCGGACATCGAGAAGGCGCCGCGCACGTCGCCGGCGGCCATGCGGGGCAGGAAGTGGTCCTTCTGCTCCTGGGTGCCGTGCTGCTTGAGCATGTAGGCGACGATGAAGTGCGTGTTGATGATGCCCGACACGCTCATCCAGCCGCGGGCGATCTCCTCGACCGTCAGGGCGTAGGTGAGCAGGGACTCGCCCAGGCCGCCGTACTCCTCGGGGATCATCAGACCGAAGATGCCGAGTTCCTTGAGGCCCTCAACGATGTCGGTGGGGTACTCGTCCTTGTGCTCCAGCTCGTTGGCGACCGGGATGATCTCCTTGTCGACGAAGCTGCGGACGGTGGAGAGGATCTCCTGCTGGACGTCGGTCAGCCCGTCGGTCTGCGCGAGGCGGCTCATGTCTGCTGTCTCCTAGGCGTTCAGCTCGGGGCGGCCGGGCTGCTCGCCCCCGCGTTCCTTGATGTACGTGGCGGTGGGGACCATCACCTTGCGGCGGAAGACGCACACCAGGGTGCCGTCCTGCTTGTAGCCCTTGGTCTCCACGTGGACGATCCCGCGGTCGTCCTTCGACTTCGACGGCCACTTGTCCAGCACCGTCGTCTCGCCGTAGATGGTGTCGCCGTGGAAGGTCGGCGCCACGTGCTTGAGCGACTCGACCTCCAGGTTGGCGATCGCCTTGCCGGAGACGTCCGGCACCGACATGCCGAGCAGCAGGGAGTAGACGTAGTTCCCCACGACCACGTTCTTCCCGAAGTCGGTGGTCCTCTCGGCGTAGTTCGCGTCCATGTGGAGCGGGTGGTGGTTCATGGTCAGGAGGCAGAAGAGGTGGTCGTCGTACTCGGTGACCGTCTTCCCGGGCCAGTGCTTGTAGACGGCACCGACCTCGAACTCTTCATACGTACGGCCGAACTGCATCTCTCCTACGCCTCCGGGGTGTCGAACGTGTTCGTATGGGTGTTCGCTGCCGGGGTCACGCGGCGACCTCCAGCGGCTCCAGCTTGTTGGCCCTGCGGATCTCGTCCACGATCCTGCCGATGATCTCGGTGATCCCGAAGTCCTTCGGCGTGAACACGGCCGCGACGCCGGACTCGACCAGCTTGGCCGCGTCCGCCGGCGGGATGATGCCACCGGCGATGACCGGCACGTCGTCCACCCCGGCCCTGCGGAGCCGGTCCAGCACGTCCGGGACCAGCTCGGCGTGCGAGCCGGAGAGGATCGACAGGCCCACGCAGTGGACGTCCTCGGCGACCGCCGCCGACACGATCTGCTCGGGCGTCAGCCGGATGCCCTGGTAGACCACCTCGAAGCCGGCGTCGCGCGCCCGTACGGCTATCTGCTCGGCGCCGTTGGAGTGACCGTCCAGGCCCGGCTTGCCCACCAGCAGCCGCAGCTTGCCGGTGCCCAGCTCCTCGGCGGTCAGCGCCACCTTGCGGCGCACCGCGGCCAGCGGCGTGCCCGGCTCGGCGGTGACCGCGACGGGGGCGCTGCTCACGCCCGTCGGCGCGCGGAACTCGCCGAAGACGTCGCGCAGCGCCCAGGACCACTCGCCGGTGGTGACACCCGCCCGGGCGCACTCCAAGGTGGCATCCATCAGGTTGCCGGTCCCGGCGGCCGCGGCCTTGAGGGCCTCCAGCGACCGTTGCGCCCGTACTTCGTCGCGGTTGTCGCGCCAGTCGTGGAGGGCGGCGACGACCCGTGCCTCGTTCTCCGGGTCGACGGTCATGATGGCGCCGTCCAGGTCGGAGGTGAGGGGGCTGGGCTCGGTGCCCTCGTAGCAGTTGACGCCGATGATCTTCTCCTGGCCGGACTCGATCCGCGCCCGGCGCTCGGCGTGCGAGGAGACCAGCTGCGACTTCAGGTAGCCGGACTCCACGGCCGCCATGGCACCGCCCATCTCCTGGATGTGCTCGATCTCGGCCAGGGACCGGTCGACGAGCTCGGCGACCTTCGCCTCGACGACGTGGCTGCCGTCGAAGATGTCGCCGTACTCCAGCAGGTCGCTCTCGTGGGCGAGCACCTGCTGGATGCGCAGGGACCACTGCTGGTCCCAGGGGCGCGGCAGGCCGAGCGCCTCGTTCCAGGCCGGCAGCTGCACGGCGCGGGCACGGGCGTCCTTGGAGAGCGTCACCGCCAGCATCTCCAGCACGATGCGCTGGACGTTGTTCTCCGGCTGGGCCTCGGTCAGGCCGAGCGAGTTGACCTGGACCCCGTACCGGAAGCGGCGCTGCTTGGGGTCCTCGATGCCGTAGCGCTCGCGGGTGATCTTGTCCCAGATGCGGGTGAAGGCCCGCATCTTGCACATCTCCTCGACGAAGCGCACGCCCGCGTTCACGAAGAAGGAGATGCGCGCGACGACGTCGCCCATCCGCTCCTGCGGCACCTGGCCCGAGTCGCGGACCGCGTCGAGGACGGCGATCGCGGTGGACATGGAGTACGCGATCTCCTGCACCGGCGTGGCCCCGGCCTCCTGCAGGTGGTAGCTGCAGATGTTGATGGGGTTCCACTTGGGGAGGTGGTTGACCGTGTACGCGATCATGTCCGTCGTCAGCCGGAGCGACGGGCCGGGCGGGAAGACGTACGTACCGCGCGACAGGTACTCCTTGACGATGTCGTTCTGCGTCGTCCCCTGGAGCCTGGTGACGTCGGCGCCCTGCTCCTCGGCGACCACCTGGTAGAGCGCGAGCAGCCACATGGCGCTGGCGTTGATGGTCATCGAGGTGTTCATCTCCTCCAGGGGGATGTCCTGGAAGAGCCGGCGCATGTCGCCGAGGTGGGCGACCGGGACCCCGACCCGGCCCACCTCGCCGCGGGCCAGGATGTGGTCGGGGTCGTACCCGGTCTGCGTCGGGAGGTCGAACGCGACCGACAGCCCGGTCTGGCCCTTGGCGAGGTTGCCCCGGTACAGGGCGTTGGACGCCTCGGCGGTGGAGTGCCCCGCGTACGTCCGCATCAGCCACGGACGATCCTTCTGACGCTCGCTCATGCTCGTTCCCGTTCTCAGACGTTCCGGAAGCGGTTGATGGCGTCGAGGTGCTCGGCGCGCAGTTCCGCGTCGCGGACGCCGAGGCCCTCCTCGGGGGCGAGCGCGAGCACGCCGACCTTGCCCTGGTGCACGTTGCGGTGCACGTCGTGCGCTGCCTGGCCGGTCTCCTCCAGGCGGTACGTCTTCGACAGGGTGGGGTGGATCTTGCCCTTGGCGATGAGGCGGTTGGCCTCCCACGCCTCGCGGTAGTTCGCGAAGTGGGAGCCGACGATGCGCTTGAGCGACATCCACAGGTAGCGGTTGTCGTACTCGTGGTTGTAGCCCGAGGTCGACGCGCAGGTGACGATCGTGCCGCCCTTGCGGGTGACGTAGACCGAGGCGCCGAAGGTCTCGCGGCCCGGGTGCTCGAAGACGATGTCGACGTCCTCGCCGTCGGTCAGCTCACGGATGCGCTTGCCGAGGCGCTTCCACTCCTTCGGGTCCTGGGTGTGCTCGTCCTTCCAGAACCGGTAGTCCTCGGCGGTGCGGTCGATGATGGCCTCGGCGCCCATGCGGCGGCAGATCTCCGCCTTCTGCGGCGAGGAGACCACGCAGATCGGGTTGGCGCCGCCGGCCAGCGCGAACTGGGTGGCGTAGCTGCCCAGGCCGCCGCTGGCGCCCCAGATCAGGACGTTGTCGCCCTGCTTCATGCCGGCGCCGTTGCGCGAGACCAGCTGGCGGTAGGCGGTGGAGTTCACCAGGCCGGGGGCCGCGGCCTCCTCCCAGCTGAGGTGCCTGGGCTTGGGCATCAGCTGGTTGGACTTGACCAGCGCGATCTCGGCGAGGCCGCCGAAGTTGGTCTCGAAGCCCCAGATGCGCTGCTCGGGGTCGAGCATCGTGTCGTTGTGGCCGTCCGCGGACTCCAGTTCGACGGACAGGCAGTGCGCGACGACCTCGTCGCCCGGCTTCCAGAGGTTCACGCCGGGGCCGGTGCGCAGCACGACGCCCGCCAGGTCGGAGCCGATGACGTGGTAGGGCAGGTCGTGGCGCTTGGTGAGCGGGGAGAGCCTGCCGTACCGCTCGAGGAAACCGAACGTCGACACCGGCTCGAAGATCGACGTCCACACCGAGTTGTAGTTGACCGAGCTGGCCATGACGGCCACCAGGGCCTCGCCCGGGCCGAGCTCGGGCACCGGCACCTCGTCCAGGTGCAGCGACTTGCGCGGGTCCTTCGCGCGGCTGTCCACGCCCTCGAACATGCCGGCCTCGTCCTTGTGGACGGTGATGGCGCGGTACGACTCGGGCAGCGGCAGCGCGGCGAAGTCCGCGGCCGTGCTTTCGGGCGCCATGATTGCGTCGAGGATGTCCTTCACGGTGATGCCTCCGGCGAAGCGCGACGTAGGGACGCTTGAGGGAACGTCGGGGGTTGCTGTGGGTGGTGCCGTCGGTTCGGCGGTGGTGCTGCTGTCCGTGGCGGTCGCACGGATGGAGCGGGGGCGCGTGGTGGCGCGGTGAATGCCTGTGACGCAGGCGTCCGGGCCTTTGGGGACAGACGGCGTGCGACGGATCCCAGCACGCCGCCCGCCCGGACAGTTCTCACGTTATGGCACCGCGTGCCACCCTGCAAGACACTGCGTGCCAACAATTTTTCTCAGATGGCACCACGGCTTCACGTTTGAGCAACACACGAAGGCGCCCCCGGCGCGAGGGCCTGGGGGCGCTGGTGGGATGCCGGAGGCGCGGGAGGACGCCGGGGGCGCGAACGGGCGGCTACGCGCCCTTCAGGGCTTTTTCGATCGTCCGCATGACCTCGGTGGGCGAGGCGTCCGTACGGGCCACCGCGACGATGACCTCGCCCTGCTCGGAGGTGAGGACCGGGGCGGGGGCGGGGGTGGGGCGCCGGCCGATGCCGGTGCCGAAGGTCTGCTTGATCACCTCGAAGGCGTGGTCGAGCTGGGCCTCGACGTCGCCCTTGCCGCCGGCGCGCAGCCAGCGCCGCAGCACGTGGTTGTGGGCGGCGACGACGGCGGACGCGGCGACCTCCGCCAGCAGCGGGTCGTCGTCCCCGTCGTGGTGGGCGCCCTCGTCGAAGTGGCCCAGCAGGTAGCGGGTGAACAGCCGCTCGTAGCGGGCCACCGAGGCGATCTCGCGCTCCCGCAGGATCGGGATCTCACGGGTCAGGCGGTAGCGCTCCACCGAGACCTCGGGGGCCTCGGCGTACATGCGCAGCACCTCGGTGATGCCACGGCACACCGTGTCGAGCGGGTGCTCGTGCGGTTCGGCGGAGTCCAGCACCTGCCCGACGCGCACGAGGGTGTCGTCGTGGTCGGGGAAGATCGCCTCTTCCTTGGAGCGGAAGTGCCGGAAGAACGTCCTGCGCGCGACCCCCGCGGCCGCGGCGATCTCGTCGACCGTGGTCGCCTCGTAGCCCTGGCTCGCGAACAGGTGCATCGCCGCGGCGGCCAGTTCCTGGCGGACACGATGGCGCTGGGCGGTGGTGGAGGACGCACGGGCGGGCTTAACGGGCTGGGGCATACCGCGAACGTACTGCATTCCCGCTGCACCGTGGGCCGGGCCCGGTTTCCGGAGGCGGTGGGGCGGCCCCAGGAGACCGCCCCAGCCACCGGGATCGTCCCGGCCGTCCCAGCCGCTGCCCGCGTAATCAGCGGCGGGCATACTCGCGGAAGCCGCGGCCGGTCTTGCGGCCGAGGCAGCCCGCGGACACCAGGTGCTCGAGCAGCGGCGCCGGCGCCAGGCCCGGGTCGCGGAACTCCTTGTGCAGCACCTGCTCGATCGCGAGCGAGACGTCCAGCCCGACGACGTCGAGCAGTTCGAAGGGCCCCATCGGGTAGCCCCCGCCGAGCTTCATCGCCGAGTCGATGTCCTCGACCGTCGCGTAGTGCTCCTGGACCATCTTCACGGCGTTGTTGAGGTAGGGGAACAGCAGCGCGTTGACGATGAAGCCGGCACGGTCGCCGCAGTCCACGGCGTGCTTCCTGATCCGGCCGCAGACCTCGTGGACGGTGGCGTGCACGTCCTCGGCGGTCAGCACGGTGCGGACCACCTCGACCAGCTTCATGGCGGGGGCCGGGTTGAAGAAGTGCATGCCGATCACGTCCCGCGGACGCGACGTCGCGGTGGCGACGGCCACCACGGGCAGCGAGGACGTCGTCGTGGCCAGCACCGCGCCCGGCTTGCAGATCTTGTCCAGGGTCGCGAAGAGCTGCTGCTTGACCGGCAGGTCCTCGGCGACCGCCTCGACGGCCAGGTCCACGTCCGCGAAGGCGTCCAGCGATCCGGCCGCGGTCACCCGCGCCACGGCGGCGTCGCGCTGCTCCTGGCTGAGTCGGCCCTTGGCCACCGACCGGTCCAGCGACTTGGCCAGCGCCGCGACCGCCTTGTCGGCCTTCTCCTGGCCGCGGGCGGCCAGCACGACCTCGTACCCGGCCTTGGCGAAGACCTCCGCGATGCCGGTGGCCATGGTGCCCGAGCCCGCGACGCCCACGCTGCGCACGGGGCGCCCGCCGGTGGCTCCGGCGGCCTCGGCCGGCGTCTCGGCGTCCGGGACGACGCTCGCGCTGCCGGGGGCCTCGTAGGTGTAGAAGCCGCGTCCGGCCTTGCGGCCCTTGAGGCCGGCGGCGGAGAGCTGCTTCAGGATGGGCGCGGGGGCGTGCAGCCGGTCGCGCGAGGCCTCGTACATCGCCTCCAGGACGGTCTGCGCGGTGTCGATGCCGATCAGGTCCAGCAGGGCGAGCGGGCCCATGGGCAGGCCGCAGCCGAGCCGCATGGCGGCGTCGATGTCCTCGCGGGTGGCGTACCGGGCCTCGTACATGGCCGCGGCCTGGTTGAGGTAGCCGAAGAGCAGCCCGTCGGCGATGAAGCCCGGGCGGTCGCCGACCGCCACCGGCTCCTTGCCGAGCGAGCGGACCAGCTCGGTCACGGAGTCCGTGGTCTCGGGGGAGGTGAGCACGGTGGAGACCACCTCGACCAGCTTCATGGCCGGTGCGGGGGCGAAGAAGTGCAGACCGAGGACGCGGTCGGGGCGCGAGGTGTGCGAGGCCAGCTGGGTCACCGACAGCGCGTTGGTGCCGGTCGCCAGGACGGCGCCCGGCTTCAGGAGGGCGTCCAGGGCGGTGAGGACCTCGCGCTTGATCTCGAAGTGCTCGGTGACGACCTCGATGACCAGGTCGGCGCCGGACGCCGCCTGGAGGTCGGAGAAGGTGCGGAAACGGGCCAGGACGTCGCCGCGCTCGGCCTCCGTGATCCGCTCGCGCTGCACGGCGCGGGCGGTGGAGGCCTCCAGGGCGGCGACGGCGCGGTGGGCGGCCGCGTCGTCGATCTCGATGCCGATCACTTCGTGGCCGGCCCGGGCGACGACCTCGGCGATGCCGGTGCCCATAGTGCCGAGACCGATGACGGCGACGGTGGGGAAGGGTCGTGGACGGTCCATCGCGGAACTCCGAATGCTGAGGGTCCGCGCCGTGCGTCTCTGCTGCGCAGGCGCGGGGGCGGGAGAGTCGAGGAGCCGCGGGGTGCGTACGCGTGTGTGGGCGTACCCGCGTGAGAACCGGCGAGCCCTGTCCCGGGGCTGCGCCGCGATGGTGCCGAACCGACAACGGCTGCACGCGGTGGCTGCGTCACCAGGCCGATGCGTGCGTTGGTTAGAGGGTAACCGGTGAGTAACCTCGGCGCCAGCCCTCCCGCCCATGTGATTTACACCTCCTACAGATGAGCGCGCCACTAGGGTGAGCGCACGGGGGAGAGGGGGGACCGTGGAACGGGAGCACGGGGGCGCCGGTCACTCGGCGCGGCGCGCGGCCGAGCTGTACGGGGCCGTGCGGGCGGGGGAGACGGACGTCGCGCGGCTGCGCGGGCGCGGGGAACCACGCCGCGTCCTGGGGCTGCTGGCGTTCGCCGGTCAGGGGCGGTGCGAGGAGCGCGGTGCCTATCTGCGGCGGCTCGCCGCCTCACCGGACGCCGCCGCCATGGTGCGGCCCTGGCTGGGGCCGACAGAAAGGGCGGTGCTCGATGCCGCCGCCGGCTGCGCCCCCGGGGTGTCCGCGTTGCTGCGCGACGTGGTCCACGAGGACAGGGCGCGCCGCGCCTATGCCCGGGAAGTGCTGGTGGCGCGGCGTTCCCTGGAGGCCGTCGGTCCGCTCTTCGAGGTCCTGGCCGTGACGGAGCCGGACCGGGACCACTGGGATCCCGGGTTCGGGCACGACGACGGGGTGCAGAACCACATCAGCCGCCTCGTCACCGGCAGCGGACTGCACTTGTGGCGGTGGTTCCCCGGCCACCGAGGAACGCCGCCCGCACCCGAGTGCGTGCCCCTGCTGCTCCGGTACGGCGGCCACCAGGTGCCGCGCGTCAGGGCGCTCGCTCTGACACTGCTCGGTCGTGCCGCGGATCCGGACCATCTCGGCGTGTTCGCGGCCGCCACCGGCGACCCGGACGGGGACACGCGCGAGGCGGCCCTCGTGACGCTCGGCAGGCTGGACCATCCGGCGGCGAGGGACATACTGGCCGATGTCCTGACCGAGCCCTCGCGCTCCCTGACCGACCGGGAGATCGCCGCCGTGATGCTCGGCCGGGCAGGCGACCGGAGGGCCTTCGAGGCGCTGGTCCTGCTCCTGAACCATTGCGACGGCATCCGCAACGTGGCGGCGGCCGAGGCCCTCACCCGGCTCGGCGACCCGCGGACCGCGCGTGCCGCCGCCGCGCTCGCCACCAACCGGCTGCGGATCGGCTACGCCCTGGCCGCCGTGCATCTGCTGGGGCGCTTGCGGGCGCCGGAGTCGCTGCCCGCGCTGACGTCCACCCTCACATGGCTCATGGACGAGGGGCGGACGGTCTATCAGGCGGCCGCCGGCTGCGTCGAGGAACTGGGACGGCTCGGGGACGCGCGGGCGGTGCCCGTCCTGAACCGGGCCGTCGCGGATCCCCGCCTGCGCGTCGCGGCGGTGGACTCCCTCGGCCGGATCGGCGGCCCTCATGCGCTGGAGACGCTGCTCGGCGTCGCCACCGACGAGGACGCGGAGGTGCGGGCGGCCGCGGCGCGCGGACTGGCCCGCTACGAGGACGAGTCCCGCGCGACCGCCGCCCTCGTCGGGCTGTGCGCGCCGCCGTACCCCAGGCGGATCGTGCGCGCCCTGGTGCGGTCGGGCGACCCGGCGGCCGTGGCGGTGCTGGCCGCGGCGCGGGAGGAGGCACCGAGTGCCACGACGCGCCGACTCGCCGGGCGCTTCAGACCAGATCCGTCGCGTACCGCAGCTCCTTGAGCGGGACGCCGTCGTACATCTCGATCTGGTCGGTGCCGTCCGGTGCGAGACCGGACCGTTCGTAGAAGCGCAGCGCCCGCGCGTTGTCCGCGAGCACCCACAGGCGCAGGCTCCGGAAGCCGCGTTCATCGGCGCGGGCCCGTACGGCGTCCATAAGTGCTCGGCCGGCGCCGCGGCCGATCCGGTCGGGCCGTACGTAGATCGCGTACAGCTCGCCGACCTCCGCGTCGTCGGGCTCACCCCGGTAGGGGCCGAGCGCGGCCCAGCCCGTCACCTCGCCGCCGTCCGCGGCGACCAGGTTGTCCACCCGGCTGCCGCCCGCGTCGAACCACTCCCTGCGACGCTCCGCGTCCGCCCCGACGTCCATCGCTTTGAGGTACGCCTGCGGCACGATCCCCGCGTAGGCCGCCTGCCATCCCCTTACGCGGATCGCCGCCACGGCGTCGATGTCGTCGCGGGTCATCACCCTCACAACCGTCATGCCGCGACGTTAAGGGGGGCGGAGCCCGCTGGGCACCCGCTTTTCGTGAGCTCAGATCAGGGTCAGTTGCGTCGGCGGGGCGGGCTGGGCG
>NZ_JARAVK010000254.1:0-12729 GCF_033792765.1 Streptomyces sp. PA03-6a
CCCGACACCCGCCCCGCCGCTCAAGGCCGATTTCACCTTCACCGGCCGGATCGAGCGGACCGCCACCGAGGCCGCCCGCGCCGAGGCGCACGGCGCGGACGGCGTGCTGGTCAACGAGATGCGGCACGACGCCTTCCTCCAGCTGGCCCTCGCCGCGGGCGCCACCCGGCGGGCCGACCTGGTCAGCGGCGTGGCGATCGCCTTCGCCCGCAACCCGATGACGGTGGCCACGGCCGCGTACGACGTCCAGCGGCTCTCCGGCGGGCGGATGACCGTCGGCCTCGGCTCCCAGGTCAAGCCGCACATCACCCACCGCTACGGCATGCCCTGGTCGCGGCCCGCCGCCCGCATGAAGGAGTTCGCGGGCGCGCTGCGCGCCATCTGGCACAGCTGGCAGACCGGCGAACGGCTCCGCTTCCGCGGCGAGTTCTACACCCACACGCTGATGACGCCGATGTTCGACCCTGGCCCCCTGCCGTCCGGGCCGCCCCGCATCTGGCTCGCCGGCGTCGGCCCCCTGATGACCGCCGTCGCGGGCGAGGTCGCCGACGGGCTGATCTGCCACGCCCTCACCTCCCCGGACTACCTGCGGCAGGTGACGCTCCCCGCCGTGCACAAGGCCAGGGAGTCCTCCGAGCACGCGGGGCAGCCCTTCGACGTGGTGGGCAACGCCCTGGTCGCGACCGGCCGTACGCAGGAGGAGTACGCCGCGGCCCTCACCGCCACCCGCGAGAGGATCGCGTTCTACGCCTCGACGCCCGCCTACCGCGCCGTGCTCGACCTCCACGGCTGGGGCGAACTCCACGACGAGCTGCACCGGCTGTCCGTGCGCGGCCGCTGGGCCGAGATGGGCCGGCTGGTCGACGACGACGTCCTGGACGCCTTCGCCCTCCACGGTGAACCGCGGGAGGTCGGCCGGGCCGTGCGCGACCGCTTCGCGGGCCTGTGCACACGCGTCACCGTCTCCCTCTCCCACGACGCCGACGACATCCTCGCCCTCGACGTGCTGGCCGGGGTGCGGGACTGACGGGCCACCGGGCCCTGACCAGGCCCGCACGATGATCGGCGGACCCTACATCCATCCGGCCCCCGGCACCTAACTTCACGAAGCTTCACATCCGCGAACGCCGCCGTGCGGCAATGTGTCCTCATGAGATCGCGCCCGTACGTACTGATGTCCGTGGCCTCCTCGCTGGACGGATGCCTGGACGACACGAGCACGACCCGGCTGCTGCTCTCCAACGAGGAGGACTTCGACCGGATCGACGAGGTCCGCTCCGGGGTGGACGCCATCCTCGTCGGAGCCAACACCATACGGTCCGACGACCCCCGGCTGCTGGTGTGCTCCGCCGAGCGCCGCGAACGGCGCGTCCGCGCCGGGCTCCCGCCGACCCCGCTGAAGGTCACCGTCACGGAGAGCGGGAAACTCGACCCCGGCGCCCGGTTCTTCACCACCGGGGAGTGCGAGAAGGTCGTCTACACGACGTCCTGCGCGAGCGACTGCCTCCGCGAACGCCTGGGTGACGTCTGCTCCGTCGTCGACGCAGGCGACCCGCTGGACGTCCGGCTCCTGCTCGCCGACCTCGCCGGGCGCGGCGTCGAACGGCTCATGGTGGAGGGCGGGGGAGTCGTCCACACCATGTTCCTCAGCGCCGGACTCGTCGACGAACTCCACCTGGTGTACGCGCCGTTCTTCGTCGGCCAGGCCGACGCCCCGCGCATGGTGCACCCCGCGGTCTTCCCGCAGGGCCCCCAGCACCGGATGACGCTCGCGGAGACCCGGCAGATCGGCGACGTGGTGCTGCTGCGCTACCTGCCACGTCAGGACGCCTGACCAAGCCACCAGCCGCGCGGGCAACCCGCGAACCTGCGATGCCTGGGCGACGCCCCTACGACCCCGCGCCGTATGACCGAAGCATCCGCGGGCCCGGCGTCGAGGGTGCCGTGCGACGAGCAGAGGCCCGGCAGCGGAGGACGCCGCCGGGGCCTCGGGCGAGAACGGGTCGGGTCAGGAGGTCCGGCCGCCGGCGTTCGGTTATCCGCCAGCCTGCCCTCGGCCCCCGCGAAGCCCGTGGCGGACCCCCAGCGCGGGCAGCCCGCGAACTTGCGACGCCTGGGCGACGCCCTACGATCCCGCGCGGCGTAAGGGAAGCATCCGCGGGCCCGGCGTCGGGGGTGCCGGGCGACAGGCGGAGGCCCCGGCAGTGGAAGACGCCGCCGGGGCCTCGGGCGAGAACGGGCCGGGTCAGGAGGTCCGGCCGCCTGCGGACGCGGACACCAGCGTGCGGGTCTCCGCCACCATCCCCTCGGGCCCCGCGAAGCCCGTGGCGGACCGCGGTGCCGGCCGGTGCCGCCACAGCCACAGCACGTCACGGCCGAACGACCAGACCAGTGAGCCCAGCGCGAGCAAGGTCAGGGCCGCGGAGACCCTCGGGGGGACCAGCCCCGAGCAGGCCAGGAGCAGGACGACGCCCTGCAGTGCCGCCACCGTCTTGCGCGCGAAGCTCGGCGGGAGCGGCGTGTTGAGCCACGGCAGCACCCACGCCGCCGCCACGAAGGCGTAGCGCATGGCGCCGATCACCAGCACCCACGGGCCCAGCGTCAGCGCGAGCCGCGCGCTCAGCACCAGGATCAGGAAGGCGTCGACCTCCATGTCGAAGCGCGCACCCAGGGCGGACGCCGTGCCCGTGCGCCGGGCGACCTTCCCGTCCACCGCGTCGAGCGCCAGCGCCACCGCGGTCAGCCCGGTGAGCAGCGGCGCGCCGTGCGCGACGCCGCCCGCCACCATTGCCGTCACGCCGCCGACGAGCACCGCCCGGGCCAGGGTCACGTGGTCGGCCGGGCCCAGCGAGCGGCGTCCCGCCCGCCGCAGGCCCGCGGCGAGCAGCGCCCAGGTGCCCGCCGCGTAGACGGTCCCGGTCAGCCAGCCCACGGTGTCCAGGCCCACGGTGGCCCACAGCGCGGCGAGCAGCGCCAGCTGGGCTGCTGCCGCCCCGGCCTGCTCACGCCCCGCGGTGCCCCCACGGAACTCGGATCCAACGGTCATCACGGTCATGAGACGTCCCCGCTTGTCGCCTGTGCGGCACAGCCGCGTACGGTACGGGCCCGGCACCACCCGGATGGCGGGTGCCTGTTGCCCGCCATGGAGTACGGAGGAAATCGGTGGAGCGTTCGGCGCGTGCGTTCTGGCTTCGAGAACCCGGCGAGGGCGAGGTCAGAGAGGTCCCCCTGGCGGAACCCGGTCCGGGGGAGGTCCTGGTGCGCACCCTGTACTCCGGGGTGAGCCGCGGCACCGAGACCCTGGTCTTCCGGGGCGGGGTGCCCGTGAGCCAGCACCAGGCGATGCGGGCGCCGTTCCAGGACGGCGAGTTCCCGGGGCCGGTGAAGTACGGCTACCTCAACGTGGGCGTGGTCGAACAGGGGCCGCCCGGGCTGCTCGGCCGCACCGTCTTCTGCCTCTACCCGCACCAGACCCGGTACGTCGTCCCGGCCACCGCCGTGACGCCCGTGCCCGACGACGTCCCCGCGGGACGGGCGGTGCTGGCGGGCACCGTCGAGACCGCGGTCAACGCGGTCTGGGACGCGGGTCCGCAGATCGGGGACCGGATCGCCGTGGTCGGCGCCGGCATGGTCGGCTCCAGCGTCGCCGCCGTCCTCGCCGGCGTCCCCGGCGCGCGGGTGCAGTTGGTCGACGTCGACCCCTCCCGCGCCGCCGTCGCCGGGGCGCTCGGCGTCGGCTTCGCCCACCCCGACGCGGCGGAGGGCGGCTGCGACCTGGTCGTCCACGCCAGCGCCACCGAGGCAGGGCTCGGCCGTGCCCTGGAACTGCTGGAGCCGGAGGGCACCGTCGTCGAGCTGAGCTGGTACGGCGACCGGCGGGTCAGCCTGCCGCTGGGCGAGGCCTTCCACTCCCGCCGCCTGGTCGTGCGCAGCAGCCAGGTCGGCACCGTCTCACCCTCGCGCCGCACCCGGCGCACCTACGCGGACCGGATGGCACTGGCCCTGCGCCTGCTCGCCGACCCGGTCTACGACGCCCTCGTCACCGGCGAGAGCGACTTCGAGGAACTGCCCCTGCTGATGAAGGAGATCGCAGGCGGTGAACGTTCCGTGCTCTGTCACCGTATTGCCTACCGTCCCGGTTAGGCCTTTGGGGAAGGTTGTCCTCGCGTGTTCAGTATCACCGTCCGCGACCACGTCATGGTCGCCCACAGCTTCCGCGGCGAGGTCTTCGGACCCGCGCAGCGGTTGCACGGCGCCACGTTCCTGGTGGACGCGACGTTCCGCCGCCAGGAGCTCGACGCCGACAACATCGTCGTCGACATCGGCCTGGCGACCCAGGAACTGGGCGCGGTGCTCGCCGCGCTCAACTACCGCAACCTCGACGACGATCCGGACTTCGCCGGGATCAACACCTCCACCGAGTTCCTGGCGAAGGTCATCGCCGACCGGCTCGCCGACCGCGTGGCCGCGGGCAAGCTCGGCGAGGGCGCCCACGGCCTGACCGGCATCTCCGTCACGTTGCACGAGTCGCACGTCGCCTGGGCGAGCTACGAGCGTTCCCTGTGAGCACGCCCGCGCGCACGGCCGCCCCCGCTCCGGCGGGGGCGGCCCCCGCGTACGTCGTCCTCCCGGGCGACGTCGACGACGCCACCGCGCCCAGCGGCGGCAACGTCTACGACCGCCGCCTGAGCCAGACCCTCGCGGCGGCGGGCCGTCCGCTGTGGGAACTCCCCGTGCGGGGCACGTGGCCCCGTCCGGACAGCGCCGCCCGCCAGGCCCTGGCCGGGGCGCTCGCATCGGTGCCGGACGGCGCCGTCGTCCTGCTCGACGGGCTCGTGGCCTGCGGGGTCCCCGAGATCGTCGTCCCGCAGACCCGCCGGCTGCGCACCGCCGTCCTGGTGCACCTGCCCCTGGCCGACGAGACCGGCCTCGACCCCGCCGCGGCCCGCGCACTCGACGCCCTGGAGCGCGAGACCCTGCGGGCCGCCGCCGCGGTCGTCGCCACCAGCCCCTGGGCCGCCCGGCGCATCGCCGAGCGGCACGCGCTGCCCGCCGGCCGGGTCCACGTCGTCACCCCCGGCACCGATCCCGCGCCGCTCGCGCCCGGCACGCAGGAGGGCACCCGGCTGCTGTGCGTCGCCTCGCTGACCCCGCGCAAGGGCCACGACCTGCTGGCCGGGGCGCTCGCCGCCGTCGCCGACCTGACCTGGACCTGCCGCTGCGTGGGCCCGCTCGGCCGCGACCGCGAACACCTCGCACGCGTACGCGCGCTGATCGGCCGGCACGGCCTCGACGACCGCGTGCACCTCACCGGCCCGCTCACCGGTGAACCCCTCGCGGCCGAGTACGCCGCCGCCGACCTGCTCGTCCTGCCGTCCCGCGCCGAGACCTTCGGCATGGTCGTCACCGAGGCCCTGATGCGCGGCACACCCGTACTGGCCACCGCCGCCGGGGGAGTGCCCGACGCCCTCGGCCTGGCACCGGACGGCACACCGCCCGGCCTCCTCGTCCCCCCGGACGACACCACCGAACTCGCCGCGGCGCTCCGCCGCTGGCTCGACGACGCCGACCTGCGCGGCCGGCTGCGCACGGCGGCCCGCCGGCGGCGCGAGACGCTGCACGGCTGGGAGCACGCCGCGCGGCACATGGACGCGGTACTGGAACTGCTGCGGGAGGGAACCCGATGACCACGTCCGACACCGCCCCCTTCACACCGCACTGGCTCGCGCTGCGCGAGGACGCCGACGCCGCGGCCCGCGCCGCGGACCTGCTCGGCCCGCTCCGCGAGCACCTCGCGGGAGCGTCCCGCGGCACCGGCACCGGCCCGCTCGTCGTCCGCGACCTCGGCTGCGGCACCGGCTCCATGGGCCGCTGGCTCAGCGGACGACTGCCAGGACCGCAGCACTGGATCCTCCACGACCACGACCCCGCCCTGCTCGACCTGGCCGCGGCGAGCCTTTCCGGCCTCACCGCGGGCGGCGTCCCCGTCACCGCCGAGACCCGCGTGGGCGACCTCACCCGGCTCACCCCCGCCGACCTCGCCGGGACCTCGCTCGTCACCGCCTCCGCGCTGCTGGACCTGCTCACCGCCGGCGAGATCGACACCCTCGCCGCCACCTGCACCGCTGCAGGAGTGCCCGTGCTCTTCGGTCTCTCGGTGGTCGGCGAGGTCGAACTCGGGCCCGCCGACCCGCTCGACGCGGAGGTCACCGCCGCCTTCAACGCGCACCAGCGGCGCACGGCCGGCGGCCGCGCACTACTGGGCCCCGACGCCCTCGACACAGCCGGCCGGGCGTTCACCCGGTACGGCGCCACCGTCACGACCCGGCCCAGCCCCTGGCGGCTCGGCGCGGACCGGTCCGCGCTCACCGCCGAGTGGCTGCGCGGCTGGGTGGGCGCCGCCGTCGAGCAGGAACCCGGCCTGGCCGCCCTTGCGGAGCCCTACCTGCGCCGACGGCTCGAAGACTGCGCGGCCGGGCGGCTGACCGCCGTCGTCGGCCACGGCGACCTGCTCGCCCTGCCCGGAGGTGGCGCCCGGTGAGGCAACGACTGTGGGCCTGGCTGCGGCTGCTGATCGGCGCGGGCATCCTCGCCGCCCTCGTGTGGCGGCTCGGCACCGGCGCGTTCGTCGACGGCCTGCGGGTCGTCGACGGCCCCGCGGTCCTCGCCGCCCTCGCGATCGGCCTGTTCACCACCGTCACGAGCGCCTGGCGCTGGTGCCTGGTCGCCCGCCGGCTGGGCCTGCGGCTCCCGATGGCCCGGGCCGTGTCCGACTACTACCGGGCGCTGCTGCTCAACGCGGTGCTCCCGGCCGGCGTCCTCGGCGACGTCGACCGGGCGGTCCGCCACGGCAAGCACTCCGGCGACGTCGGCCGCGGCGTGCGCGCCGTCGTCCTGGAACGGGTCGGCGGGCAGGTCGTCGTCCTCGCGCTCGGCGCGGCCGTCCTGCTCACCCGACCCGCCCTGGTCACGGCCATCGCCGGGGACCTCGTGCCGGGCCGGGCCGCCGCGGAGGTCACGGCCGGCGTGCTCCTGGCCGTCGTGGTGCTCGGCGGATGGCTGCTGTGGCGGCGCGGCGCCAAGGGCCGGCAGGCCCTGGCCACCGGGCTGGCCGACGTCCGCAGCGGACTGCTCGCCCGCGCCACCTGGCCGGGCGTGGTCGCGCTGTCCGCGGCGGGATTCGCCGGCCACATCGCCCTGTTCGTGGTCGCGGCCCGCGTCGCGGGCTCGTCGGCACCGGTCACCACGCTCGTACCGCCGCTCGTCCTGGCCCTGCTCGTGATGGGACTGCCCGTCAACATCGGCGGCTGGGGCCCGCGAGAGGCCGCCGCGACGCTCGCCTTCGGCGCGGCCGGGCTGGGCGCCACGCAGGGCCTCGCGACCGCCGTCGTCTACGGGGTGCTCACCCTCGTCTCCAGCCTCCCCGGGATCGCCGTGCTCGCCCTCCCCGGCCTGCGCGCGCTCGCCGCCCGCGTTCAGCCCGCGGAGGACGGCGCCGTGCCGTCCCCCAGGGCGCGGACGAACCGGAGCCCGGGGCGGCCTTCCAGCTCGACCGTGCCGGCCGACACGAACCCCGTACGGGTCAGCACCGTGCGGGAGCCCGCGTTGTCCAGCGTGGTGACCGCCCACAGCGTCGTCAGCCCGTACTCCCCGGCCGCCAGGGCGCACACCTCGTGAACCGCGGCCGTGGCGAGCCCCCGCCCGGCCGCGCTCTCGGCGATCCGGTACCCCAGCTCCGCCGACCCGTCCGTCACGTCCACCACGTTGACCCGGCCCAGCACCTCGTCGTCCGCGCCGACCAGCACGTGGAAGTGGCAGAACCCGGCGTCCTGCTCGGCGAGCAGCGCCTGGTGCCGCGCGTCGAAGTACGCGAAGTAGTCGTCGCCCCGGTCCGGTATCGACGCGGCGAAGTACGCGCGGTTCGCCCGCTCGAACTCCAGGAGCGCGGTGGCGTGGTCGGCACGGAGACGTTCCAGGCGAGGCATGGGTCGATGTTAGGGCCTGACGTGGCGGCCGCATGTCGGAGCACGCGGCGTCGGCCGCCGCTCCGCGGGTGCCGCTGAGCCCTGTCGCACAGTCCCCCCGGGCATCCACCGGTGCCCGGCAGCGGGAGGACGCCGGCCGGTGCTCGGCCCCCTCACCCCCCGGCCTTCGGCGGAGGTGCTGCGTCGGCTGCTGGTTGCCGTGTGCGCGCACCCCGGACGGCTGCACGCGGCCCCGGCCGGGGCGGCACGGGCCGGGCCCGCGTGCGGGGGACATGTTCGTCCGCGGCTCGGTCCGGACCCCTCGCCGCCGGACAGCACACGTGCCCGTCGAGGAGGGCCCGGTGCCCCAGAGCCGCAGGGCCGGGCCGTCGGTCCCGGGGACCGTGGCCCGCCCGCACGCCCGGCGCGAGCTGTGACGGACCGGCACCCGGCGGCGGCCCGCAGGGGCGGGTGCTGGAGCCGGGGCCCGGACGCCTTCCCGCCGTTGCCCGGGGGCCTGATCGGCGGTCAGGCGCCGCCGGTGCGCCGCGTGACGGTCCCGCACCGCGACGACACGGCGGCAGCCCTCGGGGCACCCGTGGCACGCGGTCAGGTGGCAGGCGAGGCGGCGGCGTCGGGACGGGCGTGGCGGCCCGGACGGGGGCTCTCGACGCGCAGGGCGTCCTTGTCGGAGACGAACAGCGCGGCCACCGCCGAGATCAGGGCCAGGCCCGTGCAGAGCACGAAGCCGGCGTGGTACGCGCCCAGATTGGCCGTCGTGGTGCCGCCCGCCGTCACGGTGGTGGT
The DNA here is from genome assembly GCF_033792765.1 of Streptomyces sp. PA03-6a. Taxonomy (NCBI): domain Bacteria; kingdom Bacillati; phylum Actinomycetota; class Actinomycetes; order Kitasatosporales; family Streptomycetaceae; genus Streptomyces; species Streptomyces sp. PA03-6a. The sequence goes on from NZ_JARAVK010000254.1 coordinate 8,772, forward strand.
CCCGACCGCGGTGAGGAGCGTGGCGATGAGCGCGGTCCCGAAGGCACCGCCCAGCTGCCGCTGCATGTTGAACACGGTCGCCGCCCGCCCCGTCGAGGGAGGGGGGATCGTGGCGAAGGCGGCGTTCTGCGCCGACATCATCACGTGCCCGATGCAGTAGCCCAGGACGAACAGCACCCCGCGCAGCACCCACGGCGAGGTGGCCGTCGTGAACCCGGTCATCACCGCCACGCACAGGCCCATGCCGGCCGAACCGCCCACCATGAGCCACCGCGGCCCGATCCGCCGGTACAGCCGCGGGGCGATCTGCGCGGCGGCCATCACGCCCACGGCCTCCGGCCAGGTGGCCAGGCCGCTCTCGAAGGCGTTGAAGCCCAGCGCCTCCTGGAGGAACATCGGGTAGAGCCACACCGTGCCGAGGAAGACCGCGCTGAGCGGGAACATCACGACGGTGTTCGCGCGGAACAGCCGGTCCCGGAAGAGCTCCAGGTCCAGCATCGGCATCGTGATCCGCCGTTCCACCAGCACCATCGCGCCCAGCGCCGCGAGCCCCACGAGCAGCGGCACGAGGATGCCCGCGGTGCCCCAGCCGTCCTTGGCGCCGTTGGTCAGCGCGTAGAGCGTCAGCGACAGCCCGCCGCCCGCCAGGAGGAAGCCGACGAGGTCGAAGCGACCGGGCCGCTCCAGCCGGTAGTCCGGCAGGAAGAGCAGACCGAAGACCACGGCCGCGGCGCCGACCGGCAGGTTGACCAGGAAGACCCAGTGCCAGGACACGGCGTCGCACAGCCAGCCGCCCAGCACCGGGCCCACGGCCGGGGCGATCGCGGTCGGCACCATCAGCGCGCGCTGCGCCTTGATCCGTTCCGCCGGCGGGTACGCCCGGAACAGCATGGTCTGGCCGACCGGGACCAGCAGACCGCCGCCGGCGCCCTGCAGGATCCGGTACAGGGTGAGCTGTTCGAGGCTGGTCGACATCGCGCACAGCGCCGACGCCGCGGTGAAGGCGACCAGCGCGGCGAGGAACACCCTGCGGGTGCCGTACCGGTCGGACAGCCAGCCGGCGACGGGGATGAAGACCGCCAGGCTGACCAGGTAGCCGATGTTGACGCCGCCCAGCCCGGAGGCCGGCACGCCGAAGTCCTCGCCGATGGCCGGTACGGCGACGTTGACGATGGTGGTGTCCATGATTGCCATGAACAGTGCGGCGACGAACACCACGGCGACCGCGGTGGTCGGCGGAATCCTGCGTGCCAAAAGGAAGCTCCTCGCTCGGGGGCGCCTCCTGCGCGGCGGACCGCGTCCGGACGACACCGGTCACGGCTTCCAGATAAGCCCGGTCCCCGGCGTGGCGCACGCCGGAGTCACCCGCGTGCGTGTATCCGCCGGTTACCGGGGCGTCAGCGGCCGGTCCAGCGGGGCGGGCGCCGGTCCCGGAACGCGGCGACGCCCTCGTGCCGGTCCTCGGAGGCCATCACGGTGCGGGTCGCCTCCTCCGTGGCCCGCCAGCCGGGTCCGTCGGAGCCGGAGAGCCACGCGTCCATCGCCACCAGGCTCGCCTGGACCGCGACCGGCGCGTTCTCGCAGACGCGCGCGGCGAGTTCGAGCGCGCCCGCGAGCGCCTCGCCCTCACCGGTGAGCCGGTTGACCAGCCCGGCGGCGTGCGCCCGAGCGGCGTCGACGGGGTCGCCGGTCAGCACCATCTCCCTGGCCAGGTTGACGGGCAGCGCGCGCGGGCCGCGGAACAACCCCGCACACGTGGGCACCAGGCCGAGCCGGACCTCCGGCAGCCCGAAACGGGCGGTCGCCGCGGCCACGACCAGGTCGCAGGCGAGGACCAGTTCCATCCCGCCGCCCAGGGCGGCGCCCTCGACGGCGGCGACCAGCGGCTTGTGCCGGTGACGGCGGATCAGCCCGTACTCGCCGCCGCGCTCGGTGACGTAGTCGCCGATGGCGTTCAGATCGCTGCCCGCGCTGAAGACCCCGCCGGAGCCGGTGAGCACCCCGGCCCACAGCTCCGGGTCGTCCTCCAGGGTGTTGAACGCCGCGTCGAGCGCTTCGGCCAGGTGCCGGTCCACGGCGTTGCGCTTGTGCGCGCGGCACATCCGGATCACCAGGACGCGGCCGTGCCGCTCCGTCCGCACCAACGGCTCCACGGGCGGCTCGGGCTGGGCCATGGCGGGCACCTCCGGTCGGTGGTCGGCGGGGAGTCCCCGGGATCAGCCGACGATATCCCCGGGGCGGCGGTCGCCGGTGGACCGGGGCGGCCGCGCACGGCACGATGGCCAGGGGCTTTACGAGGAGGGCGCCTTGGAGACGACGCAGGACGGATCGACCGGTGAGACGCCGCGCTGGCTCGAGCTGGCGGAGGTGGACAACATCCGCGACCTCGGCGGTCTGCCGGTGCGGGGCGGGGGCACGACCCGGCGCGGTGTGGTGTTCCGGGCCAGCACCCTCCAGGAGGCCACGGCGGACGACGTCGAACTGCTGCTCGGCCGCTACGGGCTGCGTACCGTCCTCGACCTGCGCGGCCCGGACGAGGCGGCCCGCGAGGGGCACGGCCTGCTGGCGGACGCCGCGGTGCGCCGGATGAACCTGCCGGTCAGCCGGGTACGGGCGCTGGTCACCGACGCCGTGCCGGCGACGACCGCGGACGACGGCGACGCGACCGGCTTCTACCTCGGACTGCTCGACGGCAGCGGTGAGTCGCTGGTCGCCGCGGCGCGCGTCGTCGCCGACACCGACCGGCACGCCGTCGTCTTCCACTGCGCCGTCGGCAAGGACCGCACCGGTGTCCTCGCGGCGCTCCTGCTCGACGCGGTGGGCGTGCCCGCCCCCGCCATCGCCGCCGACTACGCGCTCACCGCCCAGCGCGTCGTCCGCATCCGCGCCCGCCTGGCCCGCTTCCCGTCCTACCGCGACCTGCCCGCCGTGGAGCACGCCTTCATGGCCTCGGAACCGCGCGTCATGCACCGCTTCCTGGACGTCCTCCGCACCGGCCACGGCGGTGCGGGCCCCTGGCTGCGCGACCGCGGCCTGACGGCGGCGGAACTCAGCCGTCTGAAGGAAGTCCTGGTCACCCCGGCCCCGCACTGACCGCTGCCGTTCGTGCCGGCGCGCCCCGGTTCCTCGGTGCCGCGGTGTGGGTGAGGGAGGGGCCGAGCGCGGCCGTGCCCTCGGGCACGGCCTATGCCCGGGGCGTGCCGTCCCAGCGCCACGACGTGGGACGAGGGTGTCCGGGCAGGTCGGCGCGTCCGGTGGCCCACAAAAGGGTGGACCAGGAATCCGTGGACGACGGCGCGTGCGGAAACAGCCGGGCGAGCACCCGGGAGCACAGACCGGCAGGCGGGCTCCATACGAGATCGAGCCCTTGCGCCAGGTCGTGCGTGTGCACCAGCGTCTCCACGATCCCCATCGCGGCGAATCCCTCGGGGTCCGAGACGCCGAAGACGTGGTGAGCGCGGGTCTGCGGTGGCGTCGTGCGCACCATGGCGACCAGCAGCGCCCCGCTCGCTTCCAGGACCTGCAGCAGACCGGCGGGCCCCGCCGCGCGGTTCGCGTGAAGGGCGTTCGCCGGGCCGCCGGGCCGCCGGCTCTCCCATACGAAGGGCACCTCGCGGTCCAAGGGCGGTGTCCTGGGGCCCAGTTGTGCCGCGTAGGCGAAGAGGTCGTCGCTGAGGTGCTCGACGGTCTCCCAGCAGTCCCATTCCAGCGAACCGGCCTTGCCCTCCCAAGCAGCCGGGGGCGCCTCTCGGAGGACCGCCACCGCGAGCTGCACGGCGAGGTCGAGGTCATCCGCGGTGACGGGTGACCGGGAGGGGCCGGCATCGGCTGATCGGGACATGGCAGGAGCCTACCGCGGCCGAAAAGCCCCCCTCATGGGTCACCGGCCCCGCGACCTGGGCCGGTGACCCATGAGGGGGGCTTTTCGGCCGCGGTAGGCTCCTGCCATGTCCCGATC
>NZ_JARAVK010000255.1:0-12721 GCF_033792765.1 Streptomyces sp. PA03-6a
CGGGCAATCGGGAGGGCGGGCGGGGGAGAAACCCCAACCGCAACCACAACGGCGCCGCACACGAGGCACGGGCCAGGGTCAGCGCACGCGCTCCCGCACAGCGGGCGGCTGCCCGGACACGACGACCCGGGACGAAGAGGACCCCGCGTCGGAACCCGCGCGCCGCTCCCACAGGCTCGCGACCGTCGCGATCGCGAGCCCCGTGACCGCCAGCACCGCGCCCGCCACCGCCGGGGCGGTGTAGCCGAGGCCGTGCGCGAGGACGAGCCCGCCGAGCCAGGCACCGCCCGCGTTGGCCAGGTTGAACGCGGCCTGGTTCGCGGAGGAGGCCAGCGCGGGGGCGTGCCGGGCCTTCTCCATGACGAGCATCATCATGGGCGACCCCGTCGCGAACGCCGCGATCCCGAGCAGGACGACCGTGAGCGCCGCGCTCCAGCGGGCGTGCGCGGTGACCGTGAACAGCAGCAGGACGACCGCGAGCGCGCCGAGCCCGCCGAGCAGCGCGGGCCGCAGGGCACGGTCGGCGAGGCGGCCGCCGAGGAGGTTGCCGATCGTCGCGCCGACGCCGAAGAGGGCGAGCACCAGCGTGACGCTGCTCTCCCCGAACCCGGCGACCTGCGTGAGCATCGGCGTGACGTAGCTGTATACCGCGAAGACCGCGGCGAAGCCGAAGATCGTGGTGCCCAGCGCCAGCCAGACCTGCCCGCTGCGGAAGGCCGACAGTTCCCGGCGCAGTCCGCCGCCCGGGGCGAGGGGGATGCGGGGCACGAGCAGGGCGATGCCGGCGATGGCGGCCAGGCCGATGATGCCGACGGCGAGGAAGGTGGCGCGCCAGCCGAGGTGCTGGCCGAGCAGGGTCGCGGCGGGGACGCCGACGATGTTCGCGACGGTGAGCCCGGCGATCATCAGGGAGACGGCGCGGGCCTTGCGCGCGGGGTCGACCATGCCCGCGGCGACGACCGCGCCGACGCCGAAGAAGGCGCCGTGCGGGAGTCCGGACAGCACGCGCCCGGCGAGCAGCCAGCCGAAGCTCGGGGCGAGGGCGGAGAGCGTGTTGCCGACGGTGAACAGGACCATGAGGGACAGGAGCAGGGCCTTGCGCGGCATCCGCGTGGTGACCGCGGCCAGGAGCGGGGCGCCGATGACGACGCCGAGGGCGTAGCCGGAGACGAGGTAGCCGGCGGTCGGGATGGAGGTGTGCAGGTCGTCCGCGACGTCGGGCAGCAGGCCCATGATCACGAACTCCGTCGTACCGATGCCGAATGCGCTGATCGCCAGTGCGAGCAGGGCGAGAGGCATGACAGGCCTTTCCGGGGCAGGGTCGGGAGCAGTCATTAGTTTAACTGCGGAACAAAGTCTGCCCGGCCCGTTCTTCCCGTGGGCGAAGAACTCGTTACGGGAGTGCTACCTTCGCCGCCACCGGCCGGTGGTCGCTGCCCGTCGCCGGCAGCACCCAGGAGGCGGTCGGCTCCAGGCCCCTGACGAGGATCTGGTCGATGCGGGCGGTCGGGAACCCGGCCGGCCAGCTGAAGCCGAAGCCGTCGCCCGCGGCGCCCTGCGTGGACCGCATCTGGGAGGTGATGTTGGCGAGCGCGCGGTCGTTCATCGTGCCGTTGAGGTCGCCCATGAGGATGACGTCGGGCAGCTCCTCGTCCGCGACGGCCTCGCCGAGCGCGTCGGCGCTGTGGTCGCGCTCGCCGGCGGTGAAGCCCGCGTTGAACTTGACCCGCACCGAGGGCAGGTGCGCGACGTAGACCGCGACCTTCCCGTGCGGCGTGGTGGCGGTGGCGCGCAGGGCGCGGGTCCAGCCGAGCCGGATGTCCACCGGCCGCACCTGGCTGAGCGGGTACCTGCTCCACAGCCCGACGGTGCCCAGCACGGCGCTGTACGGGTAGCGGTCCTTGAGCCCGGACTTGTAGACGGAGACCTTCCCGGCGGGGATCTCCTCCAGCGCGACGAGGTCGGCACCGGAGCCGATGAGGTCCTGCGCGGTGCGGGCGGGGTCGGGGTTGTCGGCGTTGACGTTGTGGGTCAGCACGGTGAGGTCGCCCTCACCGGCGTCCTTGTCCGTGAGGAGCCCGCCGAAGAAGTGCAGCCACACCACGATCGGCAGCAGGACGGCGATCAGCGCGGTCGCCGAGCGCCGCAGCACGCCGACCACCAGCAGCACCGGGAGCGCGAGCCCGAGCCAGGGCAGGAAGGTCTCCAGCAGGCTGCCCAGGTTGCCGATCCGGTTGGGCACCGCGCCGTGAAAGGCCATCACCACGGCGACGGCGAGGGACAGTACGGCCGTGACGATCCCCCGCCGCCACATACCGTCGCCGAAGGACCAGAACCGCCGGAAGCGTCCGAAACGTCCGTTCGCACCCGAACCCTGCGGCCTGGTACCGCCGTCGGTGGTCACGTCCGCGTCGTACGCCTGAGCCATGGGGGGAGTCCTCACTGTCTTGCCAGGTGCTCAGTCGACCATAGGCGATCGACGCCCGGAGGACGGGACTCGCCGGGCGACAGGTTCCCCCGCCGCCCGACGAAAGGGCACCCTGTGACAGAACCAGGACATTCCCCCTTGGTCCCCCAGGCGTTCAGCGGCCGGCGCGGACGCCCTGCAGCACCGAGTCGACGATCAGCTCCGACAGCCCCTCCGGCAGTGCCGCGTCCGGCCGCAGCATCGAACGCGACAGCATGGGGCCGATGAAGAGGTCCCCGAGGAGTTCCGGGTCGATGTCGTCGCGGAGTTCGCCGCTGCGGATGCCCCGGCCCAGGACCTCGCGGACCTGGGCGCGCCGGGCCGCGATGACGGTGTCGTGGTAGGCGGCCCACAGTTCCGGCTCGTTCTGGGCCTGGGCGAGGACGTTGCGCAGCAGGGCGGAGGAGCGCTTGACCAGGGCCCTGCGCCGTATGAATTCGACGCAGGTGACCAGGTCGTCGCGGACCGAGCGGCCGGCGAGCCGCGGGGTCTGCTCGTCGACGGACTTCATGACGTCGAGCATCAGCGCGTTCTTGCCCGCCCAGCGCCGGTAGACGGTGGCCTTGCCGACGCCGGCGGCGCGGGCGATGCGCTCCATCGACAGCTCCCCGATCGTGGCGCCCTCCTCCAGCAGGCTGAGGACCGCCTCGATGATCGCGGTGTCGGCGGCGGCGCTGCGCGGACGGCCGCGCGGGAGGCGCCCGGCGGGCCCGGGGACCGTGTCGCCGCCGGGTGCCGTCGCCGCCCGGGTGCCGGTCACCGCTCCGCCCCCACCGGGCTGACCTCGCGTTCCTCTCCGCCCGCGGGGCGCCCCCCGGCGGCCTTGCCGGGCAGGAAGACCACGACGACGAGCATGCCGAGCAGCGCGACACCGCTCGCGACGTAGGCGGTGACGTGCATGGCGTCGAGGAAGGCGTCGGTGGCCGGGGCGAGCAGCGCCTTGCCCGCGGGACCCATGCCCTCGGCCACGGCGCGCGTGGCCTCGATGGACTCGCCGGCCCGGTGCTGCACGTCGGCGGGGAGGCCGGTCAGGTGGTCCGCGATGCCGTCACGGTAGACCGTCGACATCAGCGAGCCCAGCACCGCAACGCCGAGCGCGCCGCCGACCTGCCGGAAGGTGTTGTTGACGGCGGAGCCGGAGCCGGCCTTCTCACGCGGCAGGGAGGACATGATGGCGACGGTCGCGGGCGGCATCACGTGGGCCATGGCCGTGCCCATGAGGAAGAACAGCACCTCCAGCTGCCAGATCGGGGTGTCGGCGTCGAGCAGCTGGAAGCCGAGGAAGCTGAGCGCTATCAGCGCGAGCCCGGCGGCGCAGGTGAGGCGGGCGCCGATCCGGTCGACGACCAGCCGGGCACGGGGTGCGAAGACGAGCTGGGCGACGGCGAGCGGGAGCAGCAGCAGGCCGGAGTCCAGGGCGCTGTAGCCGCGCACGCTCTGGGTGTAGAAGACCATGAAGAAGGTCACGCCCATGAGCGCGAAGAAGACCAGGCCGATCGCGGAGACCGAGGCCGAGAAGGTCGGGTTGCGGAAGTAGGAGACGTCGAAGGCGGGGTGGCTGCTGCGGGCCTCGTGCCAGACGAAGGCGCCGAGGACCACGAGGCCGCCGATGATGGCCGTCAGGGGCGTGGGGGCGGTGAAGTCGGCGAGCTGGCCGCCCTTGATGATGCCGTACACCAGCAGCACCAGGCCGACGATGGACAGCAGCACGCCGACGGGGTCGAGGCGGCCCGGCCGCGGGTCGCGGGAGTCGGGGACGATGAGCACCATCGCGACCAGGGCGACGGCGATGATCGGCACGTTCACCAGGAAGACCGAGCCCCACCAGAAGTGGTCGAGGAGCAGTCCGCCGGTGACCGGGCCGATGGCTATCGCCAGGCCCACCGCGCCGGTCCAGATGCCGATCGCCTTGGGCTGCTCCTCGCGCTCGAAGACGTTGATGATGATGGCGAGCGTCGCGGGCATCACGAAGGCGCCGCCGAAGCCCATGACCGCGCGGAAGGTGATCAGCTCGCCGGAGGAGCCGGCGAAGGCCGAGAGCACCGATCCGACGCCGAAGACGGCCATGCCGAACAGGAGCACCTTCTTGCGGCCGAGGCGGTCGCCGAGCAGGCCCGCGGTGAACAGCAGACCGGCGAAGACCAGCGTGTAGGAGTTGATCGCCCACTCCAGCTGGCTCTGGGTGGCACCCAGGCCGGTCGGGGCGGGCTCGGCGATGGTCTTCATCGCGACGTTGAGGATCGAGTTGTCCAGGACCACCACGAGGAGGCTGAACAGCAGGACGGTCAGGATCCCCCAGCGGCGGCGGTGGACCGCCTCCGGGGCGCTGGGGCTCTGCGGCTGGGCTGTGTCGGCGGGCATGCCGTCAACGTAGACCCGATTTCCGATACGGGACCGTCTCGTATTGTAAAACCTCGGCAAAAGGGGGAGTGACGGACGCCCCCCTTTGCGCGGACGGCGGCGCGTGTCAGCATGGAATCGGTCCGGGGACGCCGTCAGGGCGCCTCGAGATGACACAAGGAGCAGTTGCAATGACGCATGCCGTTCCGGCTGCCCAGACGCCCGCCCAGCCCGCTCCCGACAGCAGCAAGGCGCTGTACGGCGGCAAGGGGACACGGCGGATCACCGTCCGGGACATCGCCGCCGCCAAGGAGCGCGGCGAGAAGTGGCCCATGCTCACCGCCTACGACGCCATGACCGCCTCGGTCTTCGACGAGGCCGGCATCCCCGTGCTGCTGGTCGGCGACTCGATGGGCAACTGTCACCTCGGCTACGAGAGCACCGTCCCGGTCACGCTGGACGAGATGACGATGCTGTCCGCAGCCGTGGTGCGCGGCACCAAGCGCGCGATGGTCATCGGCGACCTGCCGTTCGGCTCGTACCAGGAGGGTCCGACGCAGGCGCTGCGCAGCGCGACCCGGCTGGTCAAGGAGGCCGGGGTGGGCGCCGTGAAGCTGGAGGGCGGCGAGCGCTCCGCCCAGCAGATCGACCTGCTGGTCCAGGCCGGCATCCCCGTGATGGCCCACATCGGCCTCACCCCGCAGTCGGTCAACGCCTTCGGCGGCTACCCGGTGCAGGGCCGCGGCGAGGAGGCCGCCCAGCAGCTGCTGCGCGACGCCAAGGCCGTGCAGAACGCCGGCGCCTTCGCCGTCGTGCTGGAGCTGGTCCCGGCCGAGCTGGCCGCGGAGGTCACCCGGATCCTGCACATCCCGACGGTCGGCATCGGCGCGGGCGTGGAGTGCGACGCCCAGGTGCTGGTCTGGACGGACTTCGCCGGGATGACCGGCGGCCGGGTGCCGCGCTTCGTCAAGCAGTACGCGGCGCTGCGCGAGACCCTCGGCGGTGCGGCCAAGGCCTTCGCCGAGGACGTCGTGGGCGGTGCCTACCCGGCCCCGGAGCACAGCTTCCACTGACCCTGCGACGACCCGTCGCGGCGTCACGCGCGACTTCCCCCTGAGGCGGTGCGACCCACCGCCGGCTTCCGCCCCGGGCACCCCCTCCCCGGGGCGGAAGTTTTTTCTGGGGACGTTGAGTACACCGGCCCTCACCCCCGTATGAGTGGGCAACCGCCCACCAGGGGCGGAGCACCGACGAGAAAGTGCCGGGGGCCGTGGCATGAACGTTCCGAAGTTGCGCCGATCGGTGGGGGCGGGGGCATTCGCCTCCGCCGCGCTGATCGTCGCCACCGCCTGCAACGCGGGCGTCGACAATGCCAGTCCCCCGGTGGGCGCGATCCAGGCGTCGCAGCCCGCACCGGCGCCCGGCCTCCGGACCGTCGACAACGCCCAGCTCGGCAAGCTGGTCACCGACGAGAAGGGCTGGGTGCTGTACCGCTTCGAGCAGGACAAGCCCAACCCGCCGACCTCGACCTGCACCGGCGAGTGCGCGACCCAGTGGCTGCCGGCCGCCGCGGTCTCGGACACCCAGGTGCAGGGCGTGGACCAGAACCTGGTCGGCAGCGTGAAGCGCCCCGACGGCACGATGCAGCTCACGCTCAACGGAATGCCGCTCTACCACTTCGCGGGCGACAAGAACCCGGGCGACACCAAGGGCCAGGGCGCGAACCGCACCTGGTACGCGGCCACCCCGGACGGCGAGAAGGCCGGGGCGCCCGCGCAGCCGAAGAGCGCCTCCTCCGAGAACGGGTCAGACGGGTACTGATGGGACAGCAGGCATTGAGAGGACTCGACCCCCAGCGATCAGTAGGGCAGGATGCGCTCGTGGCCGACCATCGCTCAGGTGGGGTCCCCGAAGAGGACCTCATGCGGGCGCTCTACCGCGAACACGCGGGTGCGCTCTTCGCATACGTTCTTCGGCTGGTCGGCGGTGACCGCTACCTGGCCGAGGACGTCGTGCAGGAGACCCTGCTGCGCGCGTGGAAGAGCGCGTCCCGGCTCGACCCGGGCGCCCGTTCCCTGCGGCCCTGGTTGGTGACGGTCGCCCGGCGGATCGTGATCGACGGCCACCGCAGCCGTCAGGCACGGCCCCCGGAGGCCTCACCGGCCGCCCTCGACCAGCTCCCGGCCGAGGACGAACTCGAACGCTCCCTGAGGCTGATGACGATCTCCGACGCACTGGATGATCTCACCGAGGCCCACCGCCAGGTGCTGATCGAAACGTACTTCAAGGGCCGGACGGTCAACGAGGCCGCGGCGGCGCTGGGGGTACCGCCCGGCACCGTGCGCTCGCGCGTCTTCTACGCCCTCCGCTCCCTGAAAATCGCTCTTGAGGAAAGGGGTGTGACCACCTCGTGACGGTCTACGGTTACGGCTCCGGGGCAGGTACCCCCCACGACCCGCACGTCGACGTCGGGGCGTACGTCCTCGGCGTGCTCGACGACGCCGACATGGCGCGCTTCGAGGAGCATCTCGCCATCTGCCACCAGTGCGGACAGCAACTCGACGAGCTGAGCGGTCTCGTGCCGGTACTCGCCGAACTCGCTCCCGCCGGCGCCGGAGTGCCCCTCCCGCCCAGCGGCGACAAGGTGCTCGGACGTCTCCTCGGCAAGGTGTCGGACGACCGCAGGACCCGCGCCCGGCGCAGGATGTTCGCGCTCGCCGCCTCGGTGGCGCTGATCGTGGCGGGCCCCACCGTCGCGGTGCTCGCCTCCGGCGGCGGCTCCGACGACGCCCAGGCCAGGGTCTACGCGGAGCAGTTCAAGGGCACCGACAACTCCACGGGCGTCAAGGCGACGGTCGGTGTCAACGAGAAGAAGTGGGGCAGCGAGGTCGGCCTCACCCTCGCCGGGGTCCAGGGCCCGCTGACCTGCCGCCTGGTCGTCGTCGGCAAGGACGGCTCCCAGCAGACGGTCGGCACCTGGAGCGTCCCGACGGCCGGCTACGGCACCTCCGACCAGCCCAACCCGCTCACGCTGGACGGGTCGGCGGGGATGCAGCCGGACTCCATCTCCCGGTTCGACGTCGTCACGTCCCAGGGCCAGCGGCTGGTGTCGGTCACCACGTAGGCCCTGCGGGGCCGATGCCCGAGGGGGGACGCGCGGTGCGCGTCCCCCCTCGGGCGTTCTCCGGTGGCGCGTCGGCACCGTGTCGGTGGGGCTGTCAGCGATATGTCGGCGCCGTGTCGGTGGGGCGCGCGACCGTGGCGGCATGACACAACGGGATGCCAAGAGCGCGGACGCCGCCGTCAGGGTGCGGGGGCTCGTGAAGCGCTACGGGGAGACGAAGGCCCTCGACGGGGTGGACCTGGACGTGCGGCAGGGGACCGTGCTCGGCGTGCTGGGGCCGAACGGCGCCGGGAAGACGACGCTGGTGCGGATCCTGTCCACGCTGGTCCGGCCGGACGCCGGCACGGCGACGGTGGCCGGTTACGACGTGGTGGCGCAGCCCCGGCAGCTGCGCCGGGTGATCGGGCTGACCGGGCAGTACGCGTCGGTCGACGAGTCCCTGTCGGGCCGCGAGAACCTCTACATGATCGGCAGGCTGCTCGACCTGTCCCGGCGGGACGCCCGGAGCAGGGCGGACGAGCTGCTGGAGCGGTTCTCGCTGACGGACGCCGCCCGCAAGCCCGCCAAGGAGTACTCCGGCGGCATGCGCCGCCGCCTGGACCTGGCGGCGTCGATGATCGGCCGGCCGGCGGTGCTGTACCTGGACGAGCCCACCACCGGCCTGGACCCCCGCACCCGCAACGAGGTGTGGGACGAGGTGCAGAACATGGTCGCGGACGGCTCGACCGTGCTGCTGACCACGCAGTACATGGAGGAGGCCGAGAAGCTCGCGCACGAGCTGACGGTCATCGACCGCGGCCGGGTGATCGCCGGCGGCCGGGTCGAGGAACTGAAGGCGAAGGTCGGCGGCCGGACCCTGCAGGTACGGCCGGTGGACCCCGGGGAGCTGGACGCGATGGCGACGGTGCTCGGCACGGGGACGCAGGCCGTGCCGGACCACGCCGGCGGGGTGCTCAACGTGCCCATCCTCAGCGACGAGCAGCTGACGGACGTCGTGGCCGCGCTCGGCACGCACGGCTTCGCCATCGCCGGCATCGACACCCATCTGCCCAGCCTGGACGAGGTGTTCCTGGCCGTCACGCGCGGCAGCGGCACCCGGGACCGAGAGGAGCTCGCGGCATGACCGCCGTCACCGTCCCCGCGGGGAACGCCAAGGCCGCCACCGCCGATCCGCGGATCGGGCTGCGCGCCAACCTCCGGCACATCGGCGCCCTCGTGCGGCGCAACGTCCTGCAGATCCGGCAGGACCCGGAGTCGATGTTCGACGCGCTGCTGATGCCGATCGTCTTCACGCTGCTGTTCGTGTACGTCTTCGGCGGCGCGCTGGAGGGCAGCCAGGAGAAGTACGTCAACTACATGGTGCCCGGCCTGATGGCCATGATGGGCATGAACATCGCCATGGCCGTCGGCACGGGCGTCAACTCGGACTTCAAGACCGGGGTGATGGACCGCTTCCGCACGATGCCCATCGCCCGCTCCTCCGTGCTGATCGCGAAGATCGTGGTGGAGATCGGCCGGGCGCTGGTCGCCACGGTGATCCTCCTCGTGATGGGCTTCATCCTCGGACTGCACGTGGACAACGGTGTGTTCGGGCTGGTGGGCGCGGTGGTGCTGTCGCTGACCTTCGGGGCCTCGCTGATGTGGGTCTTCATCCTCCTGGGTCTGGTCGCCCGGACCCCCCAGTCCGTCCAGGGACTCGCCATGATCGTCGTCCTGCCGCTGCAGTTCGGGAGCTCGATCTTCGCCAAGCCCACGACCATGCCGGGCTGGCTGGAGGCCTTCACCCGCTACAACCCGCTGTCCAACCTCGCCGACGCCTCCCGCAACCTGATCAACGGCGGTGCGGTCGCGCACTCGGCGATGATGACGTTGATGTGGGCCGTGGGCATCACGGTGATCAGCGCGCCGCTGGCGGTGGCGAGGTTCCGCAACAAGACCTGATCCTGGAGGCATGGACCCCGTCGAGGCGCTGGACCGGATCGCCTTCCTGCTGGAGCGGGACGGCGCCCCGACGTACCGGGTCCGTGCCTTCCGCGGGGCCTGCGCCACCGTCTCCGCGATGCCGCCGGAGGAACTCCGGCGGCGCGCGGAACGGCCGGGCGGCCTGGAGGAGGTCAAGGGGCTCGGCCCGAAGACCGCCGCCGTCGTCCGGGAGGCGCTGGCGGGCGACCGGCCCGCCTACCTGACCCGGCTGGCGGAGGGCGCCGCGGACGCGGTCGCCCGGCCGGAGGGCGGCGCGGGGCGGCGGATGCGGGCCGCGCTGCGCGGCGACTGCCATCTGCACTCGGACTGGTCCGACGGCGGCAGCCCGATCGAGACGATGGCCCGCACCGCGATGGAGCTGGGCCACGAGTGGGCGGCGCTCACCGACCACTCCCCCCGGCTGACCGTCGCCCGGGGGCTCACCGCCGAGCGGCTGCGCGCCCAGCTGGAGGTGGTGGCCGAGGTCGGCGCCCGTCTCCCCGGCTCCTTCCGGCTGCTGACCGGCATCGAGTGCGACATCCTCGCGGACGGCGCCCTCGACCAGAACGCGGAGCTGCTGGACCGGCTGGACGTCGTCGTCGCGTCCGTCCACTCCAAGCTGCGGATGGACCGGGACGCGATGACCCGGCGGATGATCTCCGCGATCAGCAATCCGCTGGTGGACGTGCTGGGGCACTGCACGGGACGGCTGGTGGCCGGCAAGCTGCGCCCGGAGTCGGAGTTCGACGCGGACCTGGTCTTCGCCGCCTGCGAGCGCTTCGGGGTGGCCGTGGAGATCAACAGCCGCCCGGACCGCCTCGACCCGCCGCGGCGGCTGCTGCGCAAGGCCGTGGAGGCCGGGGTCCTCTTCAGCATCGACAGCGACGCCCACGCCCCCGGCCAGCTGGACTGGCAGATCCACGGCTGTGCCCGCGCCGAGGAGTGCGGCGTCCCTCCGCAGCGGGTGGTCAACACCTGGGACGCGGACACCCTGCTGCGCTGGACCCGCACCCGCGAGGTGCCGGCCGCGGCGTCTCAGGTCTGAGCCGGTGCCCGGTCCACGGGCAGCCCGAGGAGTTCCCGCAGGCCCGAGCTGTCCGGTTCCGCTGCGTCCTGCGGGGACACGGCGGCGTCCACGGCACGGTCCAGGGCGGCGTGGACGCCCTCGTCGAACTCCAGGTGCCTGCCGCGTTCCCAGTCCAGTTCCCAGCGGGCCCGGCCGTCCTCGACCAGGGCGGCCAGCGCCAGGGAGTACAGCCCGTCCGCGGCATCGGCGCGGGCGCGCGCCCGCAGGGAGTCGTCGAGGAGCATGTGGCCCCCGTGGCCGGGGCGCGGCATGCAGTCGACGACCTCCGGCCAGCGTCCGGCGTCGAGGGCGTCCAGCAGCATCCCGAGGTCCGCGGGGGTGCGCAGGACCGCGCGGGCGGCCCGGAGCACCGGCGTCGTCTCGGCGCCGAGCTCCGCCGTCCCCACCTCGGCGGCCAGGTCCCGCCAGGGCAGCTGCCGCAGCCCGGCGGCACCGGGGAGCGCCAGCACGGTGCGGGCACCGGTTGCCACGGGATCCCCGAGCAGGCCGGCGCCCGCCGGTGCCGGCTCGCCGGGGAACGTCCCGGCGGCGTCCGCGGGCAGCGCCTCGATCGCCGCGACCCGCTCGCGCATCGGGGGGTGCGAGTCGTAGGGCGAGGTCTTCTCCCGGGGCGGGTCGGCGATCAGCCGCCGCTCCTCCTCCCGCCAGGTGCCGCTGTCCAGGAACGCGCCGAAGCCGGGGTGCACCTCCTCGGCCGGAGGGAGCAGACCGAGCGCGGTGCCGATGCCGGCGTACTCCCGGACGTAGCGGGTGTGCGCGGCGTCGAGCAGGGGGATGCGCCGCAGGGCGGCGGCGGTGGTGTCCCGTCCGGCGATCCGCGCGGCGGCGCGGTCCGCGGCGAGTTCCCCGAGGCGTGCCTGGGCCTGCGTCGTCCGCAGGCAGAAGCGGGCGTAGCCGGCGAACATCGAGCCCATCGCGTGGCCGATGCCGTTGCCGTCCTCGGCGTACCGCTCCAGGACCCGCATCAGGCCGGCGCGGTTGCGGGCGGCCAGCCCCGCCAGGAGGGTGTCGCGCCGGGCGAAGTGGCCGAGTTCGTGGGCGATGACCGCGTCGATCTGGCGTTCCGTCAGCCCCGTCAGGTACGGGATGCCCAGCACCATCCGCCGGCGCCCGGCGACCAGGCCGAGCACCCAGGAGCTCTGCCAGACGGCCGCCACCGGCTCCGCCACGAGCCAGATCTCCACGGGGGCGGCCGTCTCCATGGCCTCGGCCACCCGGCGCACACGCGCCCACAGCTCCGGTTGTTCGTCCGCGGTCACCCGCACCCCGGCCGGCCGGTGACGGTTGACGCCGCGGACGGAGGCGAACAGGCCCGACACCAGCGGTGAGGCGAAGGCGACGCTGATGCCCAGGAACAGGCAGGTCACGTAGCCCTGTCGCAGCGCGACGTCGGTGAGGACGACGTCCGCGGCGACGATCGACGCGAGCAGGCCGACGGCCATGACGTAGAAGCCGAGCAGCAGCACGAGCAGCCGGACGGCCTGGAGGAACGCACGCATGCCGGAAGGGGTCTCCTGGGAACCGAAGGGGGAGTCGCCCGCGACGGGCCGAGCGGCGACGCGCCATCGTATTCCCCCGCCGACCGCTGCTCAACGGCCTTTCCGGGGTGGGGTGGTGCACTCCTGCCCGCGGTCCTCCCCGCGGTCAGGCGTCGGGCCGCAGGCGGAGCACCGTGGTCAGGGCGTGGCGGCCCTCGCCCTGGAGGATCTCGACGGGGAGCGGTGCGGGGAGGGGGCGGTAG
>NZ_JARAVK010000256.1:0-12707 GCF_033792765.1 Streptomyces sp. PA03-6a
AGCGTCCTCGCTGTGTTTACTACAAAGGAACCTCGTCCGAGATGGACGGGGTATCAACATATCTGGCGTTGACTTTTGGCACGCTGTTGAGTTCTCAAGGAACGGAAGCTTCCTTCGAGACCGTTTCACCGGCCCCTCCGGGCTTTCCCTTCGTTGTCTCCAGCTTAGCAGATCCGATTTCCTTCTCTGCCACCCTCTGGAGGGGGTTTCGCCGTCCGGCTTTCGCTTTTCGGCTTTTCCGACTCTATCAGACCGTTTCCGGCCCGATCCCCTGTCAGCGGGGCTTGTCCTCGCGGCTGTTGGGCCGTTCCGACTGGTGAAACGTTAGCGGATCAGTGGCGCCCGATGCCAATCGAGCAATTCCGTCGATCCTCATTCCGAAAAACGCACACGCGAACGAGACGACACGAGGCCGTTCATCGAGGTGGGTCCTGCGGAATGGCTGCCCGGGGACCGACCGGAGTCGGTGTTCACCGGCGGGCAACTCGGAGAACATTACGGATCCCCCGTACGTCTGTCAAACCAGGGCAGCCGGGTCAGTCCAGGTCCCTCAGGCGGCCGCCGGCGTCCGGCTGGTCGGCCTCGACGCGGCGGAGGAGGCGGGTCAGGAGGTCGCCCAGGACGTTGCGTTCGTCGAGGGCGAGGTCCTGGAGGAGGTCCGCCTCGAAGACGGAGGCCATGCGCATCGTCTCCAGCCACTTGCTGCGGCCGAGGTCGGTGAGCTCCACGATGACGCGGACGCGGTTGCTCTCGTCACGCTCCCGGGTGACCAGACCTTCCGCCACCATGCGGTCGATGCGGTGGGTCATGGCGGCCGGGGTGAGGCCGAGTCGCTTGGCCAGGTCGCCGGGGCCGAGGCGGTACGGACGGCCCACGACCACAAGGGCCTTGAGGACCTCCCACTCGGCGCTGGTGATGCCGACGGCCGACAGGTGCCGGCTGTAGCCCACGTTCATACGGCGGTTGAGCCTGCCCAGGGCCGTGACGATCTTCTCGACCTGGGGGTCCACCTCGGGGTATTCGCGCTGGTAGATCGCGATCTGCTCATCGAGGTCCAGCTCCTGCGGGGTGCCGGCAGGGCCGTCGGCTGCACTCGTCATGGCAGGAGTGTCCCACGAAACCCGTTGGCCCTAAAGACTTCCGGCATGTACTGTTTAGCTTCGAAGTTTAAAGTTGAAGTCTTCAAGTTCGAGGACTACTGACCTAAGGGGTGAGTGTGACCACCGCGATGGGCGCCGCGCTGCGCCGGATCCAGCTGGGCAACGCGCTGAGCGCGTTCGGCAACGGCTTCACCGTCCCGTTCCTGTTCGTCTACGTGGCGCAGGTGCGGGGACTGGGAGCGGGCACGGCGGGTGTCGTGCTGTCCGCGTTCGCCGTCGCCGCGCTCGCCGTGCTGCCGTTCACCGGTCGGACGATCGACCGGAGCGGCCCGCTGCCCGTGCTGCTGACCGGGGCGTTCGCGGCTGCGGTGGGCTCCATGGGCTTCGGGCTCGCCTCGAGCGCGCCCCTGGTGGTCGCCGCGTCCGCGGTGATGGGCGCGGGCATCGCCGTGATGCAGCCGGCGCTGGCCACGCTCATCGTGTGGTGCTCCACGCCGAAGACGCGGTCGCGGGCCTTCGCGACGCAGTTCTTCCTGAGCAACCTCGGGCTGGGTGTCGGTGGCCTGCTGGGCGGGCTGCTGGTCGACACCTCGCGGCCGGACTCCTTCACGCTGCTGTTCTCGATCGAGGCCGCGATGTTCCTGGTCCTCGGTGTCGTCGCGGCTTCCGTGCGGCTGCCGAAGGCGGCGCGCATGGAGGCGGCGCCGACGGACAAGGCGGCCGGCGGTTGGCGGGCGCTGTTCGCCGACCGGGCGATGGTGCACCTGTGCGTGCTGGGCGGGGTTCTGTTCTTCGCCTGCTACGGGCAGTTCGAGTCGGGGTTGTCGGCGTACGCGGTCGAGGTGACCAAGGTGTCGCCGGCGACGCTGGGAATCGCCCTCGCGGCGAACACCGCGGCGATCGTGGTGGCGCAGTTCCTCGTCCTGCGGCCGGTGGAGCGGCGGCGGCGCAGCCGGGTGATCGCGGCGGTCGGTCTGCTGTGGGCCCTGGCGTGGGTGGTCGCCGGTCTCGCCGGGCTCACGGGCTCCGCGCACGGGATCGCGACGGCCATGCTGATCGGCACGTACGCGCTGTTCGGGCTCGGCGAGGCGATGCTGTCGCCGACGGTCGCGCCGCTGGTGGCCGACATGGCGCCGGAGCGGATGGTCGGCCAGTACAACTCGGCGTTCGCGCTGGTGAAGCAGTTGGCGCTGGCCGTGGGCCCGGCGGTCGGCGGGCTCATGGCGGGCAGCGGGATGTACGCCGAGTACATCGTGATGCTGGTCGCGTGCTCGCTGGCGGTCAGCGTGCTCTCGGTGCGGCTGGGCCGACGTCTCACGGTCGGGCAGGACGCGCCGCTGCGCGAGCCCGTGCTGGCGGCGTGATCCTCCCTCAGGTGGGGAGCGCGAACTCGCACCACACCGCCTTGCCGCCGCCGGGGGTCCGCCGGGATCCCCAGGCGGAGGCGATGGTGGCGATGATGGAGATGCCCCGGCCGGCTTCGTCGGCCGGTTCGGCGCGGCGGCGGCGCGGCAGGTGGTCGTCGCCGTCGGTGACCTCGATGATCAGGCGCCGGTCGGTGCGTCGCAGCCGTAGCCGCATGGGCGGGACGCCGTGCTGGAGCGAGTTGGCGACCAGTTCGCTGGCGGCGAGGACGCCGAGGTCGACGAGTTCGACGGGGAAGCGCCACGAGGTCAGCACGCCCTGGGCGAAGGCGCGGGCACGGGGGGCCGCCTCGATGCCGCCCAGCAGCTCCAGGGAGGCGTTGCGGAACAGTTCGGAGTCGTTGCCCTCGTGCTGCGGGTACTGCATGACGAGCACGGCGACGTCGTCGGCGTGCTCAGAGGTGACCCCGAGGGCGCGCAGCAGGCGGTCGCAGATGACCTGGGGGCTGCCGGTGGCGCCGGCGAGGGCGTTCATCAGGGCGGAGACGCCCTCGTCGATGTCCTCGCCCCGGCGCTCGATGAGGCCGTCGGTGTAGAGCACGGCGGTGGCACCGGGCCCGAGGGGGACGGAGCCGGAGGTGTGGACCCAGCCGCCGGTGCCCAGCGGCGGACCGGTGGGTTCGTCGGCGCGGCGGACGGTTCCGTCGGCGTCGCGGACGACGATCGGCAGATGGCCGGCGGAGGCGTACGCCAGCCGTCCCTCGCTGGGGTCGTGGACGGCGTAGACGCAGGTGGCGATCTGCGTGGCGTCGATCTCGGCGGCGAGGCCGTCGAGGAGCTGGATGACCTCGTGCGGGGGCAGGTCGAGGCGGGCGTAGGCGCGGACGGCGGTGCGCAGCTGCCCCATGACGGCGGCGGCGCGCACGCCGCGGCCCATCACGTCGCCGATGACGAGGGCGGTGCGGCCGGCGCCGAGGGTGATGACGTCGTACCAGTCGCCGCCGACGGCGGCGTCGGTGCCGCCGGGCTGGTAGGTGGCGGCGACGCGCAGGTCGTCGGGCTGTTCGAGCTCCTGGGGGAGCAGGCTGCGCTGGAGGGTGACGGCGGTCGCGTGGAGGCGGCGCTCGCTCTCGCGGAGGCGTTCGGCGGCCTGGACCTGGTCGGTGACGTCGGTGGCGAAGACCAGGACGCCGCCGGTGTCGCCGCCGTCCTTCACCGGGACGGGGCTGCAGGTGAGGGTGAAGTAGCCCTGCCGGGTCGCGGTGGCGACCCTGCGGGCCTTGACGGTGCGGGGCTTGCCGCTGCGGAAGACCTGGTCCATCAGGGGGAGCAGACCGAGCTCGGCGAGCTCGGGGAGGGACTCGCGGGCCGGGTGCCCTGCGGTGCGGGGGCCGAAGACCTCGGCCCAGGCCTCGTTGACGTACCCGAGGTGGTGCGTGGGCCCGTGCGTGACCGCGATGAGGGCGGGCAGCCGGCCCAGCACCTCGCGTACGGGGAGCGCGTCGAGGGTGTGCGCCGGCGCGTCGGGGTGCTCGGCGGCCTCGCCGCGCGCCGCGGGGACCGCTCCGCCGGACGGGGGTTCGGCACCGGCGGCCGCCGCCTGGGCATTGCGTCGTTGTGTTCCGGGGAGCCGGGCGCTCCAACGCGTGAGGTTCAAACGTCCGATTCCTCGTATTTGCCACTCTTTGCAGGTGCTGGCGCACGCTTGGTCACGGGGTCCAGTGTGGCCGACCCACCGCTCCGGGGGAATCGGCCACCGCATCCGCACTGGCGGTCAGGGCGCGTCGGGCTTGCGGCCGGTCTCCGCGGCGAGCTCGAACTCGGCGCGGGGGTTCTCCAGCGAGCCGAGCGAGACGATCTCCCGTTTGAAGAGCCCGGACAGGACCCATTCAGCCAGGATGCGCGCCTTGCGGTTGAAGGTGGGCATCCGGCTGAGGTGGTACGCGCGGTGCATGAACCAGGCAGGGTAGCCCTTGAGTTTGCGCCCGTAGACCTGTGCCACGCCCTTGTGGAGGCCGAGTGAGGCGACCGAGCCCGCGTACTCGTGACGGTAGTCGGTCAGCGGCTCGCCGCGCAGGGCCGCGACGATGTTGTCGGCCAGGACACGGGCCTGGCGCAGGGCGTGCTGGGCGTTGGGCGCGCAGAGCGCCTCGGGGTCGTCGGAGGTGACGTCCGGGACGGCGGCGGCGTCGCCCGCGGCCCAGGCGCCCTCGGTGCCGGCGATCCGCAGGTCCGCGGTGCACTTGATCCGGCCACGCCCGTTGAGCGGCAGGTCGGAGCGGGAGAGCACGGGGTGCGGCTTGACCCCGGCCGTCCACACCAGGGTGCGGGTGGGGAGGCGGGAACCGTCGTCGAGGGCGGCGATGCGGTTCTCGCAGGACTCCAGCCGGGTGTTCAGGCGGATGTCGACGTTGCGGCCGCGCAGCTCGCGGACGGCGTACCGGCCCATCTGCTCGCCGACCTCGGGGAGGATGCGGTCGGTGGCCTCCACCAGGATCCACTTCAGGTCGTCGGCCTCGACGTTGTGGTAGTAGCGCACCGCGTAGCGGGCCATGTCCTCCAGCTCGCCCAGGGCCTCCACGCCGGCGTAGCCGGCGCCGACGAAGACGAAGGTCAGGGCGGCCTCGCGGACCTCGACGTCCCGGGTGGAGGAGGCGATGTCGAGCTGCTCCAGGACGTGGTTGCGCAGCCCGATGGCCTCCTCGACGGTCTTGAAGCCGATGCCGTGCTCGGCGAGGCCGGGGATCGGCAGGGTGCGGGAGACCGAGCCGGGTGCCAGCACCAGGTGGTCGTAGGGCAGCTCCAGCGCGGCGGAGCCCTCCTCCTCGGTGGCGAGGGTGGTGAGGGTGGCGACCCGCTTGCCGTGGTCGATGCGCCGGGCCTCGCCGATGACCAGCCTGCAGCGGTCCAGGACCCGGCGCAGGGGCACCACGACGTGGCGCGGCGAGATGGAGCCGGCCGCCGCCTCGGGCAGGAAGGGCTGATAGGTCATATAAGGCTGCGGTTCGACCACGACGATTTCCGCTTCGTCGCGCTTCAGCCTGCGCTGCAGCCGCAAAGCGGTGTACATGCCCACATAACCGCCGCCGACGACCAGGATGCGCGGGATCCCGGATTCTTCTGCCGCACCGGACGGCCCCTTGAGTGCTGCCATCGTCCCATGAGGCAATGGGCCATCGGGGTTTGTCCACAGGGCGTACGGCAATGAATGGCCGAATCCTGTTCTCCGGCAGGTCACGGGCGGGTTGCCGACCGGTGTGAAGTGCCTGAACGGAGAATCAGCGGCCGTGGTACTCCGATCGTGGGTGGACTCCCCCTTCATTCTTGACCGGGGCTCAACTATGTTCGTATCCGGCCGGGGTGCCCGTGCGGCGTCGTCCGCCGTCTCCCGGCGATCATGGGGTGGGGAAGTCTCCGGGGGGAGACGCGATTAACCGGGGGATACACATATGCATATCCAGGACCCTCAATGGGCGATGACCGCGACCGTCAGCGGTCATCCGGACACGGTCGTACGGGGAGTCGGCGGCAGTCGTACGTCGCCGCTGCGCGTGGACGCGCAACGCAACCTCGAGCACGTCCTGCGGGCCGCCCGCGAGGTCTTCGGCGAGCTGGGGTACGGCGCGCCGATGGAGGACGTGGCGCGGCGGGCCCGGGTGGGCGTCGGCACCGTCTACCGGCGCTTCCCCAGCAAGGACGTGCTGGTGCGGCGCATAGCCGAGGAGGAGACGGCACGCCTGACGGAACAGGCGCGCGCGGCCCTGGGCCAGGAGGAGGAGGCCTGGTCGGCGCTGTCCCGCTTCCTGCGCACGTCGGTGGCCTCCGGCGCCGGGCGGCTGCTGCCGCCGCAGGTGCTGCACGTGCAGCCGGCCGGTGCCCCGGACGGGGCGCGCGTGCCGCAGCAGCGCGGGGCGGGGGAGGACGTCGCCTCGGGCGCCGGTGTCGCCACGCTGCTGGACGTCGTCGGGCAGCTGGTGGAGCGGGCGCGGGCGGCCGGTGAACTGCGCGCGGACGTGTCGGTGGCCGACGTGCTGCTGGTCATCGCCACCTCGGCGCCGTCACTGCCTGACCCGGCCCAACAGGCGGCCGCCTCGGGCCGGTTGCTGGACATCCTGCTGGAAGGGCTGCGGTCCCGTCCGGGGGCGTGAGGCTGACCCGTTCAGGTGATGACCCGCGTCCGGGGGGTGAAACTCCCCGGACGGGTGGTTCTGGTGCTTGACAGCTCGTCGGACGGTACGGGTGTGCCACTCTTACGCCCGTGGATGAAGGAAACGGGGAGTCCGGTCCGCCCGCGGAGGCGGGGGCGGACTCCGGTGGGGACCCGCCGCCCGGCCGCGTACCCGGGCAGCGGGATCCGCTCGCGGAACGACTCCCCGAAGCCGCGGACACCCCCGGGGCGCAGCTGTCCGACGCCGACCTGGTCGCCCGTGTGCGCGGCGGCGACGACAGCGCGTACGAGGAGCTGTACCGGCGGCACGTGGCGGCCGTGCGGCGCTACGCACGGGGCTGCTGCCGTGACCGGCACACCGCGGAGGACCTGACCGGCGAGGTCTTCGCCCGCACGCTGCAGGCGATCCGCGGCGGCAGCGGCCCGGACGCCGCGGTGCGGGCCTATCTGCTCACCACGGTGCGGCGGGTCGCCGCGTCGTGGGGCAGCACCGCCAAACGGGAGCAACTGGTCGACGACTTCGCCGTGTTCGCGGTCACGTCGGCCGGCGCCGCGGCGGGCGAGGGCGCCCAGGAGCTGGGTGCGGACGTGCGCGCGATGCACGAGGCCGAACGGTCTCTGGCCATCCAGGCCTTCCGTACGCTCCCCGAGCGCTGGCAGGCGGTGCTGTGGCACACCGCGGTCGAGGAGGAATCACCCAGCAAGGTCGCTCCGTTGCTCGGCCTGACGGCCAACGCGACGGCCGTCCTGGCGCACCGCGCCCGCGAGGGACTGCGCCAGGCCTACCTGCAGGCGCACGTCTCGTCCTCGCTGACCGCCGAGGGAGCCTGTGCCCGCTACGCGGACCGGCTCGGTGCGCACGCCCGCGGCGGTCTGCGGATGCGGGCCGACCGGGAGCTGCGCAAGCACCTGGAGGAATGCGCCAAGTGCCGCCTCGCGGCAGCGGAGCTGGCGGACGTGAACGCGGCGCTCAAGGGGCTGCTGCCGGTCGCGGTCGTCGGCTGGTTCGGCGCGGCGTACGCGGCGAAGGCGGCGGGCATCGCCGCGGGCGGTGCGGCGGCCGGTGCCGGCGCTGGTGCCGCGGCCGCCGCGGCGTCGGGCGGCGCTTCGGGCGGTGGCGCGGCGGCGGGTGCCGGTGGTGCGGCGGCCGCCGAAGGGGCCGCCGCACCGGTGAAGATCACCGTTGCCGCGGGGCTGGCGCTCGCGGCGGCCGGTGCCGTGGTGGCGATCGCCCTGACCGGGAACGACAGCACACCCCCGCCGCAGGCGGAGAGCAAGCCCTCGGCCGCGCCGGTCGTACCGGCCCCGGCCCCCACACCGACCCCTTCGCCCTCGCGGCGCTCCCCGGCGCCGAGCCCGACGCCGTCCGTCCAGGCTCCCGTACGGGCCGTCACCCCGACCCCGACGCCTCCGGCGCGCCCCGTCGAGGAGCCCGCGCCCACACCCAGCGAGCCCCCGGCGCCCGAGCCGGTGGTCTACCGGCTGAGCGCGCTCGGGCACGGCGTCCTCGGCCGGTCGGACCGGCCCACGATCCGCCTCGGCGACTGGGTCTGGCAGCGCTGGGGCCTGGGCATCGACGGCACGCGCTACCCCGACGGCATCACGGTCGGTGCGCCGTCCGCCGTCACCATCGACCTCAACCGCTCCTGCACCGCCTTCGACGCCGTGGTCGGCATCGACGACGTCGCACTGGGCTTCGGCGCGGCGCGTTTCTCGGTCCACGGCGACCACGGGCGGCTGTGGCGCTCCGAGGTGCTGCGCGGCGGTGACCCGGGGGTGCCGGTGCACGTGCCGATCGCCGGCAACGCCCGCATCCGGCTGACGGTCGAGCCGACGCGCAGGTTCCACCTGGTGAACGTCGCGGACTGGGCGGTGTCGCGGATCACCTGCGACTGAGGCGTGCCGCCGCTCCCCGCCGGTTCAGCCGGCGGGGACCTCGCACGCGCCGTCGGCGCAGGCGTCCGCCGCGGGGGCGGCGGGTACGGTGCCGGTCTCCTGGGCGACCTGTTCCAGCACGCGCAGGAAGGTCGAGGTCTCCTGGCCGCCCTGGACGGCCCACTTGCCCTCGAAGACGAAGGTCGGGACGGCGTTCACACCGATGCCACGGGCGTCGTCGATCTCGGCGAGCACCTCCGCGAGGCCCTCGTCGGAGGCGAGGAAGGCGGCCGCGCGGTCGCGGTCCAGCCCGGCCTCGGCGGCGAGGGCGGCCAGGGTGTCGCGGTCGCCGACGTCGGCGCCCTCGGCGAAGTGCGCCACGAGCAGCCGGTCCTTGAGGGCGGCCTGCTCCTTGGCGCCGTACGCGTTCAGGGCGTGCCAGAGCAGGCGGTGGGCGAGCAGGGTGTTGTTCTCGATGGCGCGGTCGAAGTCGAAGGCCAGGCCCTCGGCACGGCCGAGCTCCGCCACCCGGGCGTCCATCGCCGCGGACTGCGGGCCGTAGCGCTCGTCGAGGTAGGCGCGGTGGGGCTCAGGGGTGTCGGACTTGTCGGGGGCGAGCTGGAAGGGGCGGTAGACCACCTCGACCTGGTCGGCCTGCGGGAAGGCGGCCAGCGCCCGCTCGAAGCGGCGCTTACCGACGTAGCACCAGGGACAGGCGATGTCGCTGTAGATCTCGACCTTCATGCTCTCTCCGTCACCGAAACCGTCAGTTGAATCCTCAAGCCTGCAACGAAGAGCCCGCCCCCGGCCATTCCCCTAGACGATCACCTCGGTCAGCAGCGCGTGGGCACCGTCGCCGCCCAGCCCGTGGCCCGCGGTGCGGGCCCGCTCGTACGGCTCGTCCCCCAGGGCCGCGCGGGCCGCCGCCTCCGCCGCGCGCACCCCCTCCTCCTCCGGTACCGGGCGCGGCAGGCCCGCGCGCAGGCCGTCGGCCGCACCGTGCAGCCGGGCGGCCCGTACGGGATCGCCGAGGGCCACCAGCACCTCGGCGGCGTACTCGGCCACCGCCGCCAGACGCGGTTCGGCGCAGAAGCCGTCGAGTCCCGCGCGCAGCGCCTCCGCGAGGCCGGCCGGGGCACCCGCCGTGTCGCCCTCGGCGGCGGACACCCGGGCCGAAAGGCTCGCCACGAGCAGCTCGAAGTCCGGTGGGGGCGTGCCCACACGGCCCTCGCCGTGCGCGAGGTCGACCAGTTCCCGGGCCTCCCGGAGCTCGCCCCGACGCAGCACGATCGTCGCCAGCAGCGCACGGATGTACGCGCGGGCGTCCCACACCCCGTACTGCTGGGCTTCCTCGGCGGCCTGGCGCAGCAGCTCCTCGGCGCGGGCGTCGTCGCCCTCGCGGTGGGCCACCTCGCCCATGCGGGAACGGACGAAGATGCCCTCCACGTGCGCGCCCAGTTCACCGCCGAGCCGCAGGGCCTCCTCCAGGTCCGCCCGCGCCGCCGCGTAGTCGCCGTACGCCAGCGCCATCTCGGCACCGGCCTCGCAGACCTGGGCGCGCATCCAGCGGTCGCCGAGCCGTTCGCTGAGTTCCAGCAGCTCCGGCCAGTCCGCGTCGGCCCGGGGGAGGCCGCCGGGGAGGTCGATCGTGATGTGCGTACGGAACATCAGCGCCGCCGCCAGTTCCCACGCGCCGCCGTACGCACGGCAGGTGGCCACCATCGTGTCCGCGTGCTCCCGGATCGCCTCGTGGCGGCCCACGACGTAGTCGCAGAACGGCCACAGCATGCCGGGGAAGCGCGCCGAGTGCGGGCCCGGCACGCTGTACACCTCGACGATCCGCGAGGCCAGCGCCAGCATCTCCCGGCTCTGCATCTCCTCGCGGGGCGTGGTGTCGCTGACCACGAAGAGGTGGAGCAGCCGCAGGTTCATGCGCGACCAGAAGCCCGGGGCGCCGGGATCGTCGGGGAGTTCGGCGAGCGCGATGAGCCGGGCGAGCCACTCCCGCGCCTCGTCGCGGAAGTTGCGCAGCCACCAGAACCAGCCCATGGCCAGGGCCAGTTCGATCCCCTCGGCCTCGTCCCCCGCGTCGATCGTCCGGCGCAGCACGGCCCGTACGTTGTCCAGGTCCGCCTCCACACGGGCCGCCCAGACCAACTGCTCGGGGCCGCGCAGGCCGGAGTCCGCGGTGCGGGCGAAGTCCGCGAAGTACGCGGTGTGGCGGCGGGCCGCCTCCGCCAGGTCGGCGGGATCACCGGCGGCGCGCTCGGCGGCGTACTCGTGGATCGTCTCCAGCAGCCGGTAGCGCACCTCCTCCGCGCCGTGTTCGACCACGACCAGGGACTTGTCCACGAGCTGGCCGACCAGCTCCAGCGTCTCCTCCCCGCACACGGCCTCCGCCGCCTGCAGCGTGCAGCCGCCGGCGAAGACGCTCAGCCGGCGCAGCGTCGTGCGTTCCGCCTCGCCGAGCAGGTCCCAGCTCCAGTCGACGACCGCGCGCAGCGTCTGCTGGCGGGGCAGGGCGGTGCGGCTGCCGCCGGTCAGCAGCCGGAAACGGTCGTCGAGGCGGGACGCGATCTGCCGCGGGGTGAGCACCCGCAGCCGCGCGGCGGCCAGCTCGATGGCCAGCGGCAGCCCGTCCAGGCGGCGGCAGATCTCGTCCACCGCCGCCGCGTGGTCGAGGTCCGCGTCGAACCCGGGACGCACGGCTGCCGCGCGCTCCACGAACAGCCGGTGCGCGGTCGGCAACGGCAGCGGCTCGACCGGGCGTACCGTCTCGCCCTGCAGGCCCAGCGGCTCGCGGCTCGTGGCGAGCACGGTCACCCCGGGGCAGGCGGCGAGCAACTGGTCGGTGAGGGCGGCCGCGGCGTCGATGACGTGCTCGCAGTTGTCGAGCACCAGCAGCATGCGGCGCTGCGCGCAGTGCTCCAGGAGCCGGGCGGCCGGGTCGGCCTCCTGGCCCGCACTGCGCACCTCGCGGGCGGCGGCCAGCACGGCCGTGTCACGGCGTCCGATCGCGCTCAGCACGGCGTCCGGCACGGCGGCGGGGCGGTCCAGCGGGGCGAACTCCGCCAGCCACACCCCGTCCGGGTACGCGGAGGCCCCGGCCACCGCGGCCGCGGCCTCCTGCGACAACCGCGTCTTGCCGGAGCCCCCGGGGCCGGTCAGCGTCACCAGGCGGTGCCTGCCGTCGGTCAGGCTCGCGCGCAGCACGCCCAGTTCGGCCTCGCGGCCGACGAAGCTGGTGAGGCGGGCCCGCAGGTTTCCGGTGCGGGGCGGGCCGGCGGGTGCGGCCGTCGGGGTCGGCGGTTGCGGTTCGCCTGACAGCAACTGGGCGTACAAGGCCTTGAGTTCGGCGCCCGGGTCGGTGCCGAGGCGGTCGGCGAGGGCCCGGCGGGTGTCCTCGTAGGCGGCCAGTGCGTCGGCGGAGCGGTCCGTCGCGCGCAGCGCCCGTATCAACTGCGCCCGGAACGGCTCGTGCAGCGGGTGCTCGGCGACCAGGCCGCGCAGCTGCGGCAGCAGTTCGCCGGCGCGGCCGAGCGCCAGGCGCGCCTCGATGCGGCGGTACGTCGCGGTCAGCCGCAGGTCCTCCGCCCGGGCGGCGGCGGAACCCCGGTCGGGCAGGTCCGCCAGCGCGGGACCGCGCCACAGCGCGAGCGCGGCCTCCAGGGTCTGCGCGGCGGCGTCGGGGTCACCGGCGTCGAGGGCGGCACTGCCTTCGCGTACCAGGCGCTCGAAGAGGTGGAGGTCGACGTCGTCCGGGGTGGCCGTGACCAGGCGGTAGCCGGCGGGGCCCGAGGCGATCGAGTTCTCCTGGGACCCGAGGGCGCGGCGCAGCCTCGACACGAGCGCCTGCAGTGCGCCGGGGGCGTCCTGGGGCGGCTCGTCGCCCTCGCCGCCCCACACCTCGGCGATCAGGGCGTCCGTGGACACCGCGTGCGGGGCGCGCAGCGCGAGTGCGGCGAGCAGGGCCCGCAGCCGCTTGCCGCTGCCCAGGGGCACGGGCGCGCCGGTGGGGCTGCGCGCCTCCGTGGCGCCGAGGATCAGGTACCGCACGGGGCCATTCTTACGGTGCGGGCTCTGCGAGGCGAAGCCGTTTCCTTGTGCGGGTGCGTTGCGCTTCGCGGACCGGGGTTCGCGGTACGGCCCGTCATTCGTGTGCGGGTGCGTTGCGCCTGCGGCGGGCATCCCCCACCCTCC
>NZ_JARAVK010000257.1:0-12697 GCF_033792765.1 Streptomyces sp. PA03-6a
TTTTTTTTTTTTTTTTTTTTCATGTCCTGGAGCCCCCCGAGTGCTCCCGGGCCTTTTTGGTGGCAGCGTAAGGTTGTTATAAGGTGCCTGGTCAGAGCCGTGAAGTGAGCCACCGCTGTCCCGGTGGGCGTCGCGTCTGGTTCAATGGGTGCCATGGCCAGCCTCACTGACACCGCGACAGGTCGCAGCGACCTCGAGCCGTTCTGGCCGTCCAGGCAGGAGTACCAGTTCGACCGGGAGTGTTGTCGCGCGGTCCCCGCGCGGACCCCGGCCCACAGCTGACGCCGTCCCCCGGTCGCCGCCCGCTGCCGGCCTCCCGGCGGTCCCGCGCAATACGTCGTCCCACGACCCTTCGCGCGAGAGCCGAGACCTCCATGTCCTCCAGCACCCAGTCCTTGCACCTGCCCGCCGTGAACCGTCAGCACCTGCGCGCCGTCCGCTCCGGCGACGTCCCGCCGGTGCCGGACTTCCTCCCGCCCGGCGCGACCTGGCTGCCCGCCCCCGGCCACCTGATGCCCGCGGGCGTCGGCGATCCGCCGATGGTCGGCTACCTCGTCCTCGTCCCCGTCGAGGGGCAGCCGGTGCCCCCGTCCCCGGCATCCGCCGACCTGCCGGTCACCGTCGACGGCGAGCGCCGCGTCGCCCAGGTGCGCGGCCGCGCACTCGACCTCACCTACCTGGAGTTCGAGCTGCTCGCCCACCTGGTGGCGCACCCGCACCGCGTGCACACCCGCGACCAGCTCGTCACCACGGTCTGGGGGTACGGCCACGTCGGGGACGGACGCACCGTCGACGTCCACATCGCCCGGCTGCGCCGCAAGCTCGGCCCCGAACACCGCGGCAGCATCGTCACCGTGCGCCGGGTCGGCTACAAGTACGCGCCGCCGGCGGCCCGCTGAGCCGTCCGGCGGACGGCGGAGGGGGGCCGGGCGGCCGCCGGGAGCGTTCCCGGAACCGGCGGAAACCCGGCTCTCCCACAGGTCCCGTCTGTAGCATGTCCCCCTACCGGACTATGGGTACGCTGTCACCGTTCCGGTGCGGCTCGACGCAGCGGGGAGCAGGTCCGGAGGGCGTGATGGCTGAGTCTCGGGAGTGGGTGCCCCCTGCGCCCGCGACGGTCGCCTGGCCGGCTCCCGCCGCCGCCCACATGTCGCTCAACGACGTCGGCGGCTTCGACTGGGACCTCGACCGCGACCGCATGCACCTCGACGAACACGCCCTGCGGACCGTCGACCTGCGCCCGCAGGACTTCGACGGCGACCCGAAGGCGCTGTTCTCCCGGCTGGCGCCGGACGAGGCCGGCGACGTCAACCGGACGATCACCCAGGCCCTCGGCGAGGGCCACTCCTCCTTCCGCGCCTTCAGCCGGCTCACCCGGCGCGACGGCCGCCGTGGCTGGATCCGTTTCCAGGGCCGCATCGTCCGCGACGGCACCGGCCGGGCGAACCGGGTGATCGGCATCGTCAGCGACGCCACCGACGAACTCGCCCAGGCGGCGGAGTGCCTGCGCGCGGACGAGGAGCACCCGACCGAGAGCAACCTGGTCATGGAGGTCACCGCGTCGCTGGCCCGGGCCGTGACCGTGCGCGACGTGACCGCGGCCCTCACCGGGAACCCCAGGATGGACCGGCTCGGCATAGCCAGCCTCTTCCTCGGCCAGGTCGAGGCCGGCCGGGTCCACGTGGTGAGCGACGCCAAGGCCAGCAGTTGGGTGCCGTCGCTGCAGTACACCCGGATCGAGGACGAGTTCCCGATGAGCGAGGTGGTACGGACCCTCGTCCCGCGCTTCATCACCTCCGGCGAGGAGTTCGCCCGGCGCTACCCCAAGTTGTGGCCGCACATCGAGCCGCTCGGCGCCTCCGCCGCCGCGTACCTCCCGCTGATCGCCCAGGGCCAGCCCATCGGCGCCCTGGGCCTGCTCTACCGGCACAAGCAGGGTTTCTCCCCGCAGGAGCGCCACCTGCTGATCGCGCTCAGCGGCAGCATCGCGCAGAGCCTGCAGCGCGCCATCCTCTTCGACCAGGAGCACGACATCGCGCAGGGTCTGCAGACCGCGATGCTGCCCCGCACCATCCCGCGCATCCCCGGCACCGAGATAGCGGTGCGCTACCGCTCCGCGCGGCTGGCCCGGGACATCGGCGGCGACTGGTACGACGTCGTGGCGATGCCCGGCGGCCGGGTCGCCGTCATCATCGGCGACGTCCAGGGCCACGACACCCACGCCACGGCCGTCATGGGCCAGTTGCGGATCGCCTTGCGGGCCTACGCCGGCGAGGGCCACCCGCCCGCCAGCGTCATGGCGCGGGCCTCGGCCTTCCTGTACGAGCTCGACACCGACCGGTTCGCCACCTGCCTGTACGCGCAGGTCGACCCGGCCACCGGGTCCGCCCTGCTGGTGCGGGCGGGCCACATCGACCCGCTGGTCCGGCAGTCCGACGGCACCGTGAGCGTGCTGCCCACCGCGGGCGGACTGCCGCTGGGCCTGTCCGCCCAGTTCGGCAGGCCGGACTACCCGGTCACCCCCGCCGAACTCGGTCCCGGCGACACCCTCCTGATGTTCAGTGACGGACTCGTCGAGCGGCCCGGCGCCGACCTCGACGACGGGGTGCGGCGGCTGTCCGGGGCGCTGGGCGAAGGCCCGCGCGAGGTCGGGGACCTCGCCGACCACCTCACTGCCGTCATGGGCGAGCAGGCCACCGACGACGACATGGCCCTGCTGCTGCTCCGGCGCGACAGCGACGCCTCCCCGCACCCGCCGCACCGGCTGCACCGGCACATCGCCCCCGGCGACCCCAAGGCCCTGTCCGAGGCCCGGGCCACGGTCCGTGACGCCATGGCGGGCTGGGGCCTGAGCGACCGGGTGGACGAGGCCGAACTCGCCGCCGGCGAGCTGATCACCAATGCGCTGGTGCACACCGACGGCGGCGCCCTGCTCACCCTGCGCATGCTTCCCGACGCGTCCCTGGCCCACGCCATGCCGGACGCCACCCGGCGGCTGCGCATCGAGGTGCACGACCTCGCGGCGAACTGGCCGCGCCGTCGCCGCCCCGGCGACGGCGAGGTGTCCGGGCGCGGTCTGCTGCTGGTCGACCGGCTCGCCGACGCGTGGGGTGTGGAGCCGCACGGTTCGGGCAAGGCAGTGTGGTGCGAATTCCGCGACCGCAGGAGCGGTTCGGAGCCCCTCGGGCACTGACGGTGAGGGTCCGCCGGCATACCGTTCGCGCCGGTCACGCACCCTGGATTCACCCGGACGGCTCACCCGCCACGACACACCGCCCGATTGGACGCAGGCTGTCGGTGAGGAGCCAAGAAGCCACTCTGCTCACATGCTGGCCGCGCCGGCACCGGGGAGGTCTGCGATGCCGACGGTGTCTACGAGCGTGATCGTCACCCGTACCGTGGAAGAGGTCTTCACCTTCCTTGCCGACGCCCGCAACCTCGCGTCGTGGAACTCCGGTATCGCCGCCGTGGCGGCGGACGCCGTACCCCCCGGCGAGCGGGCCGTCTACCGTTACCACTATCCGGGCCGCCACCGGGAGCACCGGCTGGAGTGCTCGGTCTACCAGCCCTGCCGGCGGATCGCCTACCGCGGCCGGCGGATGTGGAGCCCGCTGGGCACCCAGACGCCCGAGTTCGCGTTCCGGATGCTGCCGCACTCGCGGGGCGCGTTCGTCCAGCTCCAGGTCACCTGCCAGCTCGGCGGCGGCATGCTGCTGCTGAGCCCCTTCCTGGGCTGGGCCTGGCGCCGCGACCTCCCGGAGGACGCGCGCCGGCTGCGCGAGGCCCTCGGCGACCACCCCGTGGCGCCGCCCCTGCTGCCGCCTCCGCCACCACCACCCGCGGCGGTGGGACCGCTCAGGGCGGCCCAGGCCCGGGCACCGGCGGCCGAGGTCGTCGGAGCCGTTCCCGCGCCGCCGGCCAGGGGGCTGCGCCGTGCGGTGGCCCGTGTAGCAGGTCAGGGCCGGATCGGCACGGGCAGCTGACGGATCCGCTGGAATCCCGGCCGCCCGGCCGGTTCGCTGACAGGCTGGACGCCGTACGTGCCCCCCGCACCACAGCACAGAGAGGAACCGCAGATGGCGGAGCAGGCCCGCATCGGCGTCACCGGACTCGCGGTCATGGGCCGCAACCTGGCCCGGAACCTCGCGCGGCACGGCCACCCGGTGGCCCTGTACAACCGCACCCCGGCCAGGACGCGCTCCCTCGTGGAGGAGTTCGGCGGCGAGGGCGAGTTCCATCCGGCGGAGTCCCTCAAGGAGTTCGTCGACTCACTCGAACGGCCCCGGCGCATCATCATCATGGTCAAGGCCGGTGCCCCCACCGACGCCGTGATCGACGAGCTGGTGCCGCTGCTGGAGCCCGGCGACATGGTCGTCGACGGCGGCAACGCCGACTACCGCGACACCCGGCGCCGGGAGAAGGCGCTGCGCGAACAGGGTCTGCACTTCGTCGGCACCGGGATCTCCGGCGGCGAGGAGGGCGCCCTCAACGGTCCCTCGATCATGCCGGGCGGCTCCGTGGAGTCGTACGAGTCGCTCGGCCCGATCCTCGAGGACATCGCCGCCAAGGTCGACGGGGTGCCGTGCTGCACCCACGTGGGCCCGGACGGTGCCGGGCACTTCGTCAAGATGGTCCACAACGGCATCGAGTACTCCGACATGCAGCTCATCGCCGAGGCCTACGACCTGCTGCGGCACGCCGCGGGCAAGCGGCCGGGCGAGATCGCGGAGATCTTCCGCACCTGGAACTCCGGCCGCCTGGAGTCGTACCTCGTCGAGATCACCGCGGAGGTGCTGGCCCACACGGACGCCGACACCGGCAAGCCGTTCGTCGACGTGGTGCTGGACCAGGCCGGCCAGAAGGGCACCGGCAGCTGGACGGTGCAGAACGCCCTGGAGTTCGGCGTCCCCGTCTCCGGCATCGCCGAGGCGGTCTTCGCACGGTCGCTGTCCGGCAGCGCGGAGCTGAGGGCCGC
Source organism: Streptomyces sp. PA03-6a (assembly GCF_033792765.1). Taxonomy (NCBI): domain Bacteria; kingdom Bacillati; phylum Actinomycetota; class Actinomycetes; order Kitasatosporales; family Streptomycetaceae; genus Streptomyces; species Streptomyces sp. PA03-6a. The sequence goes on from NZ_JARAVK010000257.1 coordinate 4,976, forward strand.
CTCGCGCGGGCTGCCCGGACCGGCGGAGACCTGGCTGGACAGCGCTGCGGGCGACCGCTTCGCGGACGACGTCGAGCAGGCGCTGTACGCCTCCAAGATCGTCGCCTACGCCCAGGGGTTCAACCTGATCCAGGCGGGCAGCAACGAGTTCGGCTGGGACATCGACGCGGGCTCAATGGCGACGATCTGGCGCGGCGGCTGCATCATCCGGGCGCGCTTCCTCAACCGCATCAAGGAGGCGTTCGACTCCGAGCCGGGCCGTCCCACCCTGCTGACCGACGCGCACTTCGCCGAGGCCCTCGGCAACGCGCAGGCGGCATGGCGGCGGGTCGTCTCCACGGCGGCACAACTCGGCGTGCCCGCACCGGGGTTCTCCGCGGCGCTGGCGTACTACGACGCCCTGCGGGCGGAGCGGCTGCCCGCCGCGCTCATCCAGGGGCAGCGCGACTTCTTCGGGGCCCACACCTACAAGCGGGTCGACAAGCCCGGCTCCTTCCACACGCTCTGGGGCGGCGACCGCTCGGAGAACCCGGCCGACTGACGCCGGCCGACACCCGATGTCGCGTGGGCCCGGCCCCGGCCGGGTCTACGCGGCGACCGGCGGGGTGATCACCTGCTCCGCCCAGACCGTCTTGCCCGTCTCCGTGTAGCGGGTGCCCTGGGCGTCGGTGAGCTGGGCGACGATGGACAGCCCCCGGCCGTCCTGGTCGCTGGGCGCCGCGTGGCGCGGGTGCGGGGCGGCGCTGCAGGAGTCCGACACCTCGCAGACCAGGACCCGGTCGCGGATGATCCGCAGCCGGATCGGGCCCGTGGAGTACCGGATGGCGTTGGTGACGAGTTCGCTGACGACCAGCGTGGTGGTGAAGGACAGTTCCGGGAGCTTCCAGTCCGCCAGCAGCCGGTCCGTCCAGGCCCGTGCCTCCGCCACCGCCGCGGGGTCGTTGGACACCTCGCGGGTGGCGACGTCGCCGGCGTCCAGGGCGCGGGTGCGGGCGGCGAGGAGCACCGGCTCCGAGCCGGGTGCCGCGGTGCGCAGGACGCCGTCCAGCACCGTCGCCGGGTCGGTGATCTCCTGGCCGCCGGCGGGCAGCACTCGCAGCCCGGTGACCTGGCCGGCGCCCTCCGAGCCGACGGGGAGCCCGTCCGTGCCGCAGCTCAGCAGCAGCACGCTGCCGGGCGGCACGTCGCACTCGGTGACCTCCGGCTCGCCGGGCACGGGAGCGTCCTCCTCCTCTTCCTCCGCCGCCTCCAGGGGCGTGGCGGGCAGCGCTTGGGCGGGGTAGCCGCCGCACGCCACGGTGCAGCGGCAGGCCACCGGGTCGTAGACGACGATCAGGCACCGGTCGGCCTCGTCGGCGACGGGGGTCGCGGTGGGCCGGTGGAGCCGGGAGATGACCTCGCCCGGGCTCATGTCGAGCAGGATCAGCGCCCGGACCGCGGCCTTGAGCTGGCTCATCGCCGTCGCCGCGGGGACGCCCTGCCCGCGTACCGAACCGGTCACCAGGGCCACCCGGGCGCTGGGCAGCGGGATGACGTCCACCCAGGCCCCCGGGGCCGCGGCCGGCGGCAGGTGCCCCCGGGGGTCCTCGATCGCGTTGACCCGCGGGCCCTGCGGCGCCAGCAGGGCCTGCTGCAGGATCCGTCCGGCGGCGTTCTGGACCAGGCGCCGGCGGGCACCGTCCAGCAACCGGGCGGCCCTGTGGGCCAGACGACCGGCCGCCATCAGGTCGGCCCGGGAGAAGGCGGGGGAGCCCGTCGTCCGGTAGAAGGCCGCGACCCCCAGGACGACACCGCCGACGTCCAGCGGCATCACGAGCAGGGAGTGCGTGCCGGTGATCCGCAGCAGGGGGGCGCGCACCGGGTCGCGGGCGAGCCACCCCGTCTGCGGGCGGAGGTTCATCACCAGGTGCGGCCGCAGGTCGGTCAGCGACGCGTGGTACGGAGTCCTGGGCGGCAGGCTGCTGACGTCGCCGACCTCGTAGGCGCGCGGGACCGCGGTGCCCCGGGCCGCCCGGAAGGCCCCCCGGCGGAAGGTGAGTCCGGTGGCGGGCAGTCCGGAGATGGCGGCCTGCTCCGAGACGGTGGCGTCCGAGACCTCGACGGCGGCGAAGTCGGCCACGGTCGGCACGGCTGAATCCACGAGCTGCTGGGCTGCGTCGTAGGACCACGGCCGGTCCACAGGGTCGGCCTGGGGCGGGAGGGTGGCACAGAGCATGACGGTCGCCTCGGGTGAGGTCGGGGTCGGCGGACTGTTTGGTAGGCATTTCAAGCACTTGTCTTCCGCTTTCGAGGTTGCCCCTCCGGCCGGGCGAACGCATCCCCGTCGATCCGCAGAGGTCATCTGCGATTCCCCGCAGACGTGACTGCGGGTTTCCCGCAACACCGGCGGCGCGGGCTGCCCGCCGCGCGCGCCCGATCTAACGTGTGTGCTATGGACGTCCTCAGCCGCCCCGACGGCAGGCAGCCGCACCCGGCCATCTCGGTCGTACTCGCCGACGACCACCTGGTGGTGCGCGCGGGCATGCGGCTGCTGATGGCCGCCGACCCGGCCTTCGAGATCGTCGCCGAGACGTCCACCGTTCCGGAGACCCTGGAAGCCGTCCGGCGCCACCACCCGAGGGTGCTCGTCCTGGACCTGACCATGTCGGGCAGGTCCAGCCTGCCGACGATCCCGGCACTGCTGACCGAGTCGCCCAGGACGCGCATCCTGGTGCTGACCATGCAGGAGGACCCGGCGTTCGCCCGCGAGGCGCTGCGCACGGGGGCGGCCGGCTACCTGCTGAAGGAGGCCGCCGCCGAGGAACTGCTCGCCGCCGCCCACCAGGTCGCCGGTGGCGCCACCTATGTGCAGCCCTCGCTGGGGGCGCGGCTGGCGGTCGAGGACCTGGACCTGGCGGAACGGCATCACGAGGAGCCGCTCACCGACCGGGAGGCCCAGGTGCTGACCCTGCTGGCGCTGGGGCACACCAACCAGGAGATCGCCCGGCGCCTGTTCGTCTCCGTACGGACGGTGGAGACCCACCGGTCACGGCTGCGGGACAAGCTCGGCAAGGACAGCCGGGCAGAGTTGATCGCCGCGGCCAGAGAGCGCGGGCTGGTGGCATGACGCCGTCCGGCCCTGGAAGGACCGGGACGCGCCTGGCCCTGGAGGGGCTGGGCACCGGCCTCCTCGCGGCGGCGACCGTCATGGAGGTCACCGACCGCTCGCAGGGCTGGGAACTCGTCCTCGCCCTCGCGGCGGCCGTCTGTTACGTGCTGCTCACCCCCCTGGTGGCACCGCGGCAGCGGCTGTGGCTGGTGGTGGCCATCGCCTTCGCGCTCATGCTGACGGTGGCCGGGACGGTCCGCGTCGCCCAGCAGCCCTCGCTGAACGTCCTGCACGTGCTGCCGCTGCTGCTGGTCGCCTACGCGCTCTTCGCCGTCCGTTCCTCGGCGCGCCGGGACGCGAGGCTGCGCCGCGAGCGCGTCAGGGCCCGGCACGACGGCGAGGAGCGCGAGCGCCGCCGCTGGGCGCGTGAGCTGCACGACGACACCCTGCAGGAACTGGGGGCGGTCCAGGTGGTGCTGTCCACCGCCGCCGCGGACGGGCGGCCGGAGGCCATGCGGGAGGCCATCGACCAGGCACGCGGCCTCGTCGGCAACCAGATCGCCTCGCTGCGGCACCTGATCGTCGACCTGCGCCCTGTGGTGCTGGACGAGCTGGGGCTGCGCCCGGCGCTGCAGGCGCTGTGCCGGCGCTCCTTCGAGACGTACGGCATCCGCACCGAGCTGCGGCTCGGCGCGCACGCGGACACCGTCGGCGGCCTGCTCACCGCCGAGACGCAGGCGCAGATGTACCGGATCGTCCAGGAGGCGATCACCAACGCCGTGAAGCACGCCGAGCCGACCCGCGTCGTGGTCAGCCTGGAGAGCGACCAGCGCTCCGTGCACGTGACGATCACCGACAACGGGCACGGCATGGCCGCGGCGACCGCCGCGGGCCGCGGCACCTTCCGCGCCGCGGAGCCGCCGTCGCCGCAGACCCGGGGCATGGGCCTGTCCGCGATGCGTGAGCGCGCCGAGCTCATCGACGCCCGGCTCGCCGTGCGCAGCGCCCCGGGCGAGGGCACGACCGTCGACCTGCGGGTGCCCTGCGAGCCGCGCGGGGTGCCCGGCGAGGAGTGAACACGGGCCGCCTGCGCGGGCGGGGACCTCGACCGGCAGTATGGGGGCGTGCGACTGACGCCTGTGACCTGGGAACGGCTGACCGAGGCCGTCGTGGACCGCGTGCTGGAGCTGAAGCCCGACGACGGCGGCGAGCGTCCCAGGGTCGCGGTCGACGGGGCCCCGGCCACACGCCCGGACGTGCTGGGGGAGGCGCTGGCGCAGGCGCTGCGGCTCAGGGGCCGGCCGGTCGTCCGGGTGCCGGCGCAGACCTTCTGGCGGCCCGCCTCGCAGCGCTACGAAACGGGGCGCCACGACTTTGACGCCTACTACGAGCGCTGGCTGGACACCGGGGCCCTGTGGCGGGAGGTCTTCGACCCGATCGCGCCCGGAGGCACCGGGCGGGTGCTGCCCTCGTTGCGGGACCCGGTGACCGACCGTGCGACGCGGGCCGGGTACGAGGAACTCCCGCCCGGGGGAGTGCTGTTGCTGGAGGGCGCGCTCCTGCAGGGCTACGGCTTCCCCTTCGACCTCTGCGTCCACCTGCGGATGTCGGGGGCGGCCCTGGCCCGCCGCACACCGGAGGAAGAACGCTGGACGCTCCCGGCGTACGCCCGCTACGAGCAGGAGACGGCGCCCGGGGAGACCGCGGACGTCCTGGTGCACACCGACGACCCGCGGCACCCGGCCTGGACCGGGTGACCCGGCGGCCCTTGCCGCCGTACCGCCGTGACCGTTAGCGTCGCGGACCACCATGACTGTCGCCATCGCTCCGCTGACCACCGAGCACGTCCCCGAGGCAGCGGCCCTCCTCGACCGCTGGCACGCCAGGGCCCGCAAGGCGCTGCCCCACCAGTCCGGCCGGACCACCGCGCCGCCGCCGGGTGAGGAGCTGCTGGGCAAGATCCTGGCCGAGCCGGGCGTGGAGGCCGTCCTCGCCCGGGGCGGTGACGGGGCGCTCACCGGCTACCTCGCCGCGACCCCGCTCGACCTCGCGGAGGACGACCGGGCGGGCTTGCGCGCCCATCCGCGCTCCGCGCTGGTCTCGTACGGAGGGCACGCGCTGCGCGGCGGCCGGGACGGGGTGCGGGAGGACGTGCTGCGCGGGATGTACGCGGCGGTGGCCGCGCGCCTGGTCGCGGAGCGCCGGCCGGTGCACTACGTGGACCTGCCCGCCGACGAGGCGGTCGCCTCGGCCTGGTTCCGCACCGGCTTCGGTCTGGAGCGGGTGCGGGGCCTGATGGCGGTGCGCCCGCGCGGGCGGCAGCCGCGCGGTGTGGACGCGCTGTCGGTGCGCCGCGCGGGGCCCGGCGACCTGGACCGGATCGGGCGGATGGCGGTGGAGGCGGCACGCGCGGACCGCGGGACGGCGGTGTTCCGGCCGCAGCCCGAGGGGGCGTTGGCGAGGCTGCGGACGCACTACGCACCCGCCCTGGCCGATGCGCGCTGCGGGGCGTGGGTCGCCGCCCGCAGGGGCGAGGAGATCGGCATGGTGGTGCTGACACCGGCGGCGCCGGGCCCCGTCGTGCCCGACGGGTGCGTGGAACTGGCCGAGGCGTACGTGACCCAGGCCGCGCGGGGCGAGGGCATCAGCCGGGTGCTGCTCGCGACGGCGCTGGCGTGGGCGTACGACAGCGGCTACCGGCACATCACGGCCAGCTGGCCGGCGCTTTCGCCGGTGTCGGCGGCGCACTGGCCGCAGGTGGGCTTCCGGCCGGTGGCGTACCGGCTGCAACGGGTGCTGGACCCACGCCTGTGCGGGACACCACAACGTTGACAAGTTTGAGTGGCACGGAGCACTCCTCTTTCACTGTTAAACTAGTTTCAGATCGCCCGGCGGACCCAGGAGCGTCCGCGGCGAACCCCCAGCTGCCCCGGCCAGATCCCCCCGTCCTGGCCGGGGCTTTCCCTTTGGTTTTGGTCTAGACATGACCAACTCATGGGAGTACCTTCGCTGTTGGTCTAGACCTAGTGCCTGCGGGCTGCGCACTGCTCTCAGAACTCCCCCACGTTCTCCGAGGAGCGAAGCATGCACAGGAAATTCGGCGCCGCCGTCGTCGGCCTGGGCCTCGTCGGGCTGTCCGTGCTCGGCACCGGCAGCGCCTGGAGCCACGGCTACACCGACGCCCCCATCAGCCGTCAGAAGCTCTGCGCCAACGGCACCGTGACCAACTGCGGCGACATCCAGTGGGAGCCGCAGAGCGTCGAGGGCCCCAAGGGCTTCCCGTCCTCCGGCCCGTCCGACGGCACCCTCTGTGCCGGCGGCAACAGCCGGTTCGCCCAGCTCGACAACCCGCGCGGCGGCACCGGCTGGCCCACCACGAAGGTGACGTCCGGTCAGAACTACAGCTTCCGCTGGCAGTTCACCGCCTCGCACGCCACCAGCGACTTCACGTACTACATCACCAAGCAGGGCTTCGACCCCAGCCGGCCGCTCACCCGCTCCGCGCTGACCCTGACACCGTTCCTGACCGTCAACTACAACGGCGCCCGGCCGCCCGCCACCGTCACCCACCAGGGCACCATGCCCAGCAGGACCGGACGGCACATCATCCTGGCCGTCTGGTCCGTGGCGGACACCGGCAACGCCTTCTACGCCTGCTCCGACGTGCAGTTCTGACCCTCCGGAGCGGGCCGGCTGCCGAGCAGCCGCTCCCGTACGGCGTCGGCGGCACCGCCGCCGGCGCCCGACCGCTCCGTGCCGCCCACGCCGCCCGTGCCGCCGGTGCGGGCGGCACGGACCCGTGTCCCGCCGTCCACCACCAGCTCGGCGCCGGTGATCCAGGCCGCCTCGTCGGAGGCGAGCCAGCGCACGGCCCGGGCCACGTCGCCGGGTTCGCCGATCCGTCCCATCGGCAGCCCGGCGGCGATCGCGCGCTCGGCGTCCTGCCACACGAAGCGCGCCATCTCGGTGCGCACCAGGCCGGGGGAGACCGCGTTGACCCGCACCGCCGGGCCGAGTTCGCCCGCGAGCTGCGCCGTCAGGTGCAGCAGCGCCGCCTTGCTGGTGCCGTAGGCACCGACGTTCGGTCCGACGTGCCCGGCCCCCTCGGTGCAGACGTTGACCACCGCGCCGCCGTGCTCGCGCATCCAGGCCCGCCACGCCAGCTGGGTCAGCCGCAGGGGCGCCTCGACGTTGACCGCGAACGCGGCCCGCCACCGGTCCGGGTCGGCCTCCACGAGCGGCCCGTACGGGAGGTTGGTGGCGGCGTTGTTGACCAGGACGTCCAGGCCGCCGAGCGCGCGCACCGCGAGCGCCACGCACTGCGCGAGGTGGCCGGGGTCGGCGACCGTCCCGGCCAGGCTGGCCACGGTGTGCCCGGCGGCGCGCAGCCGCCCGGCCGCCGCCTCCAGCCGGACCGGGTCGCGGGCGGTCAGCAGGACGCGCGCGCCCGCGGCGGCCAGTTCCGCGGCGACGGCCAGCCCGATCCCGCCGGACGCGCCGGTGACCAGCGCCGTGCGTCCGGCGAGGGGGAGGGGTTCCGTCATGGGGTGACACTGCCATGACGGGCCATCAGTTTCCAGGGCGCCGACGACCCGAGGTCAGGGGCGCGGCGGTCAGGGGGCCACGGGGTCAGG